>MHJO01000001.1:0-153 GCA_001818015.1 Candidatus Harrisonbacteria bacterium RIFOXYD1_FULL_40_9
TTATTTCCCCATCTTGCTTCGATAAACCCTCTCCTTCTGCGATAAACTTATCCCCAAAGAATACTCCAATTTTAAAAACTCTCCTATGGTCAGGACCACGCTCATCGAGTACTCGATACGTAGGAGTCACTCGCATTCTTTCCTGGATCACTT
>MHJO01000001.1:229-6245 GCA_001818015.1 Candidatus Harrisonbacteria bacterium RIFOXYD1_FULL_40_9
GATAAATTTCTTTGCAATACCATACCCTCGATCCAAGTGGATTGCTCCCACAATTGCCTCGAGAGTATTCGCGAGAATCACTTCTCGTGCACGGCCAGTATCTTTTGCCTCACCCGCAGAGAGAAAGATAAACTTTCCCACTTGAAGACCCTGCGCAACACGTGCAAGGATCTGATAATTAACAAGTGCCGAGCGTAAACTCGTAAGTTTTCCTTCGTCATGATCTTTGTACTTCAGAAAAAGATCTTCCGTGATGACAAGCTCAAGGACTGCATCCCCGAGAAATTCTAAGCGCTCGTTATGAGAAACTCCCCACTTAGGATTCTCATTAAGATACGAGCGATGCGTCAATGCCTCAAGAAGAAGTTCTTTTTTTATGAATGAAACTCCAATATTTTTTTCAAGTAATGCAACGTCCACCATAGTCTTATTGTGCTTCAGTTTTTGTTTCTTTTTCGATTTCCTTGGCCCCCTTGCTCCTCTCTTCTTCTTTTGTCATGCCCGACATTTCTTTATAGACTACACCCAAAACACCATTAATAAATTTGCTTGAATTTGGACCTCCGTAATTTTTCGCAAGTTCAATTGCTTCATTAATAGCTACTTTGGGGGGAACCTCATCGTGATCGGCATAAAGAAGTTCATAAAGACCGATACGTAAGATATTCCGATCGATATTCGCAATTTGATTCAGTGGCCACTCAGGAGCGGCACGAACAATAATGCGATCAACCTCAGGCATGTGATTAATAACACCTTGAATAATTTTCCAAATAAACTCCGGCTCATCAATGCCCGGAGCAAATTCATTAATATTGCGCTCAACAATTTCAGTCAGAGAATTCTTTTGATTAAAGAAATCCCACTCGTAAAGCGATTGCAGTACGACCGAACGACCAAGATGTCGAGTTGCCATAATACGTAACCTACTTCTTCTTAATTTCGAGCTCTACTTCTTTTATCGCCTTTCCGCGATAGAATCCACACTGCATACAATACTTATGAGGCATTGCCGGAGCGCCACAATTCGTACACGGAAGAAGAGTAGACTTCCTAAGATTAAGCTGGGAACGCCTATTACCTACCTTAGACTTTGTATGACGTTTTACTGGTACACCACCCATAATTTTTCAATAGAAGAATAATGGTTTTATTATTGAGCATGATTAATAAAAAGTCAAATCGATAAAAAAGAAGCTATTCATTTAAGGGCTTCACGCGATAATTCGCTGAATGATGCAATTTCAAAAACAATATTTATATTAATCTGTTAAATATATTTACTACAGAAACTTACTCTGTGTATTTCTGAAAGTCCATGCCTTAGAAGCGCTTCTCTGTGCATTTTTGTTCCGTAACCCTTATGAATATCGAAACCATACTGAGGATAACGTCTATTGCGTCGTATCATGGCATCATCCCTACTCACCTTCGCCACAATAGAAGCAAGCTTTATCGCATCATATGTCTCATCTCCTCTTATAAACGAAGCATGACGCAGATGATGCCCAAGAAATATTCCTGCATCAGTGATAATTTCACACTGAGAAGATGAAATTCTATTTGCATTCATTAATGCATTGCATGCCCGCCGCGCAGCCCTATTTGTTGCATTACGTATATTGATCGAATCGATTACTGAATGACTCACAAAAGAAAGTGCGTACGGAAATTTAAAAATATTTTTTACTCTATAAAACCACAACTCACGTTTCACAGAACTCATTTTTTTCGAATCCTTAAGAATCCCGTAATCTCTAAATGAATAATTACAAGGCACTGCAATTGCCGCAACAGCAACCGGCCCCGCCAGAGAGCCTCGCCCCACTTCATCAATGCCAATTATCCACTTCATACATCACTATGATACATTTAAAGTAGAATGGATTGCTAGCACATTGAACAATAAAGGAGGCGCACATCGATCGCAAAGCTATACTCTGCGGGATACTTATAGTCTTGCTTATCGGATTCATTGCAGGTGTTCTCTATAAATACAGATTTATTGATGGATATAAAAACCCGACTCGTTCTATTTATGAAAAAACCCACAAAGGAGTAGTACTCATAGAAGTATTACAAAATGATAATAAAGTTTCAGTAGGGTCTGGGGTATTATTCAAAGACGAGATTATTTATATTCTTACCGCCGCACACGTTATAGATGATCCGAGGCATATTTGGATATATGCCACAGCACATAACCCTCCACGAGAAGCAACTCTTAAAGCTCTTAATACTTTCTTTGATATCGCATTGCTTGAATTTAAAGAAGAATTCTTGCCCCACGACGAATCTCTACTCGAATTAGGAGATTCCGACACACTTGAGCTTGGCGATCCCGTGTGGGCTATTGGTTCACCGCTTGGGATTCGGAACACAATTACTCACGGACGAGTTATTAATAAAAATGTCGTGATTCCTGGATCTCCGTGGATGAGGGTAATTATATCCGACACTCTGTTTAATAGCGGAAGTTCAGGCGGCCCGCTCATTAATATCCACGGCGAAATCGTGGGCGTGAATATCAGCATTTCAGGTGGAGGTCAAGAAGAAAACAAGCCAGTTCTTAATCTCTATACGTCTCTGCCTATTAATTCAGTAAAAAAATTACTCCCTTCTCTTAAGATGGGTGGCAAAAACACTGATCCTGATTTCGGCGTTGCGATCCTCGACAGCTGGAAATTAAATGACAATAACTTTACAAGCTTCAATATCAAGAAGCCGCAAGTACAGGGCCCCATCGTTCTGCAAATCAAAGAAGGTTCATGTGGAGCAAAAAATGACATTAGGCCAGGCGACATTGTTATTGCGATGAATAATAGAAATATAAAAACAACTCTTGAGATATTCGAACTGCTATTTCTTGAGCAGGTGCCTCTAGAAGGCCTCCATGTAGTCATACTTCGTGACAGGCAGTATATTGTTAAAATACTTACTACATAATTTACCATCACCACCCTCATAATGTGCGCATGTGCTATTAGGAGGGTGATTTCTTTCTATTTGAAAATTGTTCTTATGGAACTACAATAAAACAATACAGCATGTCATTTGTTCATCTTCACACTCATAGTCATTATTCGCTCCTTGATGGACTTACGAAGATTGACGATCTCGTGAATCGCGCCAAAGAGCTCGGCATGCCCGCACTCGCGCTCACTGACCATGGCAATCTTTATGGGGCAATAGAGTTTTACAAAAAAGCTGGGAAAGCCGGGATTAAACCCATCCTAGGAATTGAAGCATATCTTGCTCCCGGAGCCCGATCGGACCGCAACCCCAATATCGAGGATAAATATTTTCATCTTATTCTCCTTGTTCAAAATGAAGTCGGGTGGAAAAACCTTCTTATTTTGATGTCTCGAGCTTATCTTGAAGGATTTTATTATAAGCCACGCATTGATAAAGAGCTTCTCCTTGCGCACCACGAAGGTCTTATCGCACTTTCCGCGTGTCTTTCCGGAGAAATTTCTCGATTAATTTTGAAGAAAAAACTCGAAGAAGCACGAACATGCGCTCTCGAGTATGAAAATCTTTTTGGAAAAGGTAATTTCTACATTGAGATAGGGCACCACCCCAACATTCCCGAGATCAATCCTGTTCAAAAAGAACTTATAAGGATTTCAAAAGAAACAGGCATTCCGCTTATCGCAACACAAGACATACACTATCTCAAAAAAGAAGATGCGGAGTATCACGATATTCTACTCGCAGTTCAAACAGGCAACAAACTAAGTGACAAAGATCGCCTCACACTCAAAGAAGACGACTTTTCGATGCGTTCACCAGAAGAGATGAGGGAGCTTTTTAAGGAACATCCGGAAGCAGTAGAAAATACAATTCGCATTGCAGAGCGATGCAATCTCACCTTAAAACTCGGAGAAACACGACTCCCCGCATTTCAAGTTCCCGGAAATGAAACCTCAAAAAGTTATTTACGAAAAATTATTGAGGAAAAGCTTTCTCATCGTTTCAAGGAAATAACTCCTGAAATAAGAACACGACTCGATTATGAACTTTCCGTTATCGAACGCATGGGGTTTGCGGATTATTTTCTTATTGTTCAAGATTTCGTAAATTGGGCAAAAAGCCAAGGAATTGTAGTGGGTCCTGGCCGTGGTTCTGCCGCAGGGAGTTTAGTTTCTTATGTATTGAATATCACAGATATTGATCCCATAAAGTATGACCTCCTCTTTGAGCGCTTCTTAAATCCAGAAAGAATTCAATTACCCGATATCGACATTGATTTCGCCGATAGACGCCGCAATGAAGTATTAAATTACGTAAAACAAAAGTACGGCGAGACAAGCGTTGCTCAGATCATCACCTTTGGAACCATGGCCGCACGAGCTGCTATTCGTGACGCAGGACGCGCGCTTGGCATAAGCTATACGCTTTGCGATCAAGTTGCAAAACTCATTCCTTTTAACTTTAAATTCATAGACGGTCTTGAAAAGATTACCGAGTTAACAGAACTCTATAATACAAACGAAGAAGTTAAAAAAATCATTAACGCCGCAAGAAAACTTGAAGGAGTAGTGCGCCACGCATCGGTACATGCATGTGGAGTTGTGATTTCACCAGAACCACTCACAAACATAACTCCTCTTCAATTTTCACCTCAAGATCAAAACGCCATCATTACTCAATTCGAAATGCATAGTATTGAAGACTTGGGTCTTCTTAAAATGGACTTCTTGGGACTTAAGAACCTTACCATCATAGAAGACACGCTTCGTCTTCTTTACGACAAAAAAGGCGAGCATATAAATATCTCGACAATTCCCCTTGATGACGAATCAGCCTACAGAGTACTTCAAGCAGGAGATACAACAGGCGTGTTCCAGTTCGAAAGTTCCGGTATGAGACGATACCTTAAAGAATTAAAACCTAACGAAATAGAAGATCTCATTGCTATGGTTGCGCTCTATCGCCCCGGACCGATGGAACTTATTCCATCATACATTAAAAGAAAACACAAAGAAGAAAAAATTGAGTACCTTCATCAGAAACTCGAACCAATTCTTGCAAACACCTATGGAGTGGGAGTATACCAGGAACAAATGATGAGAATCGCACGTGATCTTGCAGGGTTTTCGCTTGCAGAAGCCGACACATTAAGAAAAGCAATTGGTAAAAAAATCAAAAAACTCCTCGATGAACAACAAGAGAAGCTCATCAAGGGAATGCTCGCAGGAGGAATAGATCCCAAAACCGCCCAAGCTATTTGGGATCTATTTCCGCCATTTGCACGATATGGTTTTAACCGATCCCATGCGGCATGCTACGCATTGATTGGATATCGCACGGCATATCTAAAAGCGCATTACCCCACAGAATTTATGACAAGTCTCCTTAATGCTGATGCAAACGACATAGATCGTATTGCATTTCTTATCAAAGAATCAAACAAGATGGGCATTGAGGTTCTTCCTCCTGATATAAATAAAAGCTTCATAAACTTCACTCCTGATGGAAAAAATATTCGTTTTGGTCTTCTTGCAATCAAGAATGTAGGGGAGAAGATCGCGGAAGCGATCGTCGAAGAGCGCGGAAGAGGTGGAGAATTTATTTCACTCGAGAATCTTTTGACCCGTGTTCAACACAAAGATCTCAATAAGAAATCTCTTGAAAGCTTTGTGAAAAGTGGCGCACTTGACTCATTCGGGATCGAGAGAAATATCTGCATCATGAATATGGAAGATATATTAAAATATGTAGATCGGGCACGAAAAGGATCGGCAATTCTAAAAAATAGCCTTTTTGGAAACGAAACATTCAATACCAATGCCTCACTTAAATTAAAAGAAGTCCCTCCTGCCACATCAAAGGAAAGGCTTAACTGGGAAAAGGAACTTTTGGGTCTTTATATTTCAGAGCATCCTCTTAAAACATATAGTGATGAATTTAAGAAATATAGCATCAAAGACATCAAGGAGGTAATAGCGATTCAAAAAGAAACTAGAACAAGAATTGGCGGAATTATCACTAAAATTAATAAGATCGTCACAAA
>MHJO01000001.1:6287-14194 GCA_001818015.1 Candidatus Harrisonbacteria bacterium RIFOXYD1_FULL_40_9
CGATAGTTTGGAAGTGCTCGTCTTTTCGGATATATTAAATAAAAAGCCAGAGATATGGACAGAAAATAACATCGTTCTTGTGGGCGGTAAAATGTCGTGGCGCAACAACGAACCAAAGATGATCTGCGAAGACGCAAAAGAACTTTCTTAATATTATGTCAAAAAAAGAAGATAACCTTGAATACATACGCCATTCCCTCGCGCATCTTCTCGCTTTCGCAGTGCTTAAAAAATTTCCTGATACACAACTCGGAATCGGTCCAATTATAGAAAATGGTTTTTACTATGATTTTCTACTTACGGAAAAACTAGAGCCTACTCATCTCCGTGAATTCGAAAATGAAATGAGGAGTATAATTAAGAAGGGACTTATCATAGAGGGACATGAGATTACCCCAAAAGAAGCGAAAAATCTCTTTAAAAATCAACCATTTAAACTTGAACTCATTAAGGAGTTAGAAGAAAACAAGGAAACACTTACAGTATACAATACCGGTGATGAATTCACTGATCTCTGTAAGGGAGGCCATGTTGAGAACACAAAAGATATCGACCCGGACGCATTTACCCTCACTACTATCGCCGGAGCATATTGGAAAGGGAGTGAAAAAAATCCCCAACTACAGCGCATATATGGACTTGCCTTCAAAACAAAAAAAGACCTCGAGTACCATATCGCATTAGCCGAAGAAGCAAAGAAACGCGATCATCGCAAGCTCGGCAAAGAGCTTGAACTTTTTGTTTCAAGTGATGATATTGGACCAGGCCTTCCCCTTTTCTATCCAAAAGGAGCAATACTAAGGCGCATTGTTGAGCAATTCGTCATCGAACTCCAAGAAAAACATAAATATGAGCCCATTTGGATTCCCCACATTACCAAAGGGGATTTGTATAGAACTTCAGGCCATCTCGAAAAATATGACGCCCTCTTTCCTCCAATGAAATTAAAAGATGAGGCAGATTACTACATTAAACCAATGAACTGCCCTCACTTCATGACACTCTACAAAAGCACTCCTCATTCATATCGAGAGCTTCCTATTAGGTGGACTGCAATTACCACAAACTACCGCTATGAAAAGAGTGGGGAACTTTCAGGACTCACCCGTGTGCGCGCTCTTACTCAAGATGATTGCCATGTATTTGCCACAAAAGATCAGATAAGAGATGAAATCAATCTCATGCTTACCATGATTAATGAGGTGTATCGAGCATTTGGGCTTAATGATTTTCGTGTGCGTATATCAATTCGAGATCAAAGGGATAAAGAGAAATATATTGGCGATGAAGAAGTATGGAATGAATCAGAAAAAACACTCGAGAATCTTATTAAGGAGCGCGATTGGAACTATGAAATTGGCGAAGGAGAGGCGGCATTTTACGGCCCCAAGCTTGATTTTATATTCAAAGACGTACTCGGTCGCGATTGGCAACTTTCCACTATTCAACTCGACATGAATCTCCCAAAACGTTTCGATTTGGAATACATAGATTCGAGCAGCAAAAAACAACACCCTATTGTCATTCATAGAGCGATACTTGGATCCACAGAGCGTTTTCTTGGAATTTTAATCGAACACTTCGGAGGAGCATTCCCCTTGTGGCTGGCTCCAATTCAAGTATCCGTTCTTCCTGTAAGCGATACATATCTTCCCTACGCAGAAAAAGCGAAGACTCTACTTATCGAAAAGAATATTCGTGTAAAGATTGATTCCTCGGAAACACTTGGAAAAAGAATCAGAAATTCAGAGCTCAAAAAAATTCCTTACATCCTCGTTGTTGGCGAAAAAGAAGAGAAAAATGGCACAGTTAACAGCCGCCATTACAAGAGAGGCCAAGAAGGCGAAATTGCATTTGATACGCTCTCTGCTACACTAGAGCGCGAAATCAGTGCCAAAACAATCTAAGCCTAAAATCATTGTAATAACAGGGCCAACTGCAAGTGGAAAAACTTCTCTTTCCATAAAACTCGCAAAGCAGTTTGGTGGCTTTGTTATTAGCGCGGATTCTAGACAAATATACAAAGGACTCAATATCGGAACTGCAAAAATCGAAAAAGATGAAATGAATGAGATACCTCACTTCATGATCGATATCGTAAGCCCGAAAAAAAACTATTCGGTGGCCGAATACGCACATAAAGTCCATTCGATTATTAAGAATAAACACAAGACAGGAATCCCCTTCATCGTGGGAGGAACTGGGTTCTATATCGACGCAGTCATATATAATTTTTCTCTCCCACCCGTGAAGAAAAATCCACAATTAAGGGAGAAGTTAGCAAAAAAATCAAGAGAAGAATTATTACAGGAACTTAAAGCGAAGGATCCAAAACGCGCGAAAACCATTGATCCAAAGAACAAGATAAGGCTTATACGCGCACTCGAAATTATATACACTTTAAAAAAGCCAGTTCCGCTTCTTAAAAAATCATCGCCTTATGAGGTGCTTATGCTCGGTATTGCAATTACAAGAGAAAAACTACGACACAATCTCGAAAGCCGCCTCAAGGAAGACTTGAGGCACGGACTCATAGAAGAGGTAGAAAATCTTCAAAATTCTCTTTCATGGAAACGTCTTTACGAACTTGGCCTTGAATATCGCTATATTGCTGAATACTTAAAGGGCACAATTTCCTATGAGGCGATGAAAGAGAAAATCAAACACGAACTATGGCATTACGCCAAACGTCAAATGACATGGTTTAAACGCGATAAAAACATACACTGGATTAAGAATCAAGAAGAAGCAGAGCAATGTATTTCTGTTTTCCTAAATCCTAAAGACGCTTCTTAATGATTTCTAAAAGCGCCTGAGGGTTCCCCTTTCCTTTAAGCTCCGCCATAGCTCTACCCACAAGAAACTGAAGCACATTTCCCTTTCCCTTTTTATAATCAAGCACTGCGGAGGGGTTTGCCGCGATTACCCTCTCTACTACAGAAATCAACTCATCTTCATTTGATACCTGCAAAAGTCCTTCATTTACAAGAATTGCCTCTGGATCAAGGCCGGTCTCAAACATTTTTTTTAAAATATCTTTTGCCCCTCTGCTCGATACTCTTCCTTCTGCCACAAATACCATAAGATGCGCAAAATCCTCTGGTTCGAATTTAAGGTCATTGAATTCAAAGTCTTCTTTGAGCATAATCCCGCGAAGATCTGATGTGAGATAATTAAAGACAAGCTCAATATTCGCTTTATCCATTGCCGCATATTCAGAAACAACTTTCTCAAAATAATCTGCAAGAAAACGATTACTGATTAAAACCTCAGTTTTCTCCGAAGAAAGCATATATTCCCTCGTGAGTCTCTTCCTTTTTTCTTCTGGAAGTTCGGGAACTGATTGCTTCAATGCCTCAAGCTCTTCTTTATTAAGGCGAAGCGGCGGCAAATCAGGCTCGGGGAAATAACGATAATCATGCGCTGATTCTTTTGTGCGCTGAACCATCGTTTCTCCCTTTTTTTCATTCCACCCTCGAGTCTCTTGAGTCACTTGTTCACGACGGGAAAGAACTTCCTCTTGTCGCTTTACTTCATAATTAATAGAATCAAAAACGGCCTTAAACGAATTTAAGTTTTTAACCTCCACCTTTGTGCCCAATTTCTTTGAGCCCTCCTCGGCAATTGATATATTTGCCTCAACCCTCATTTGTCCTTTCTCCATATCTGCTTCGGAAATTCCTAAATACCTCAAAATAAGCTGAAGTTCTTCTCCAAATTTCCGCGCATCTTCCGCGCTATGAAGTTCTGGCTCTGTCACAAGCTCCATAAGGGGCCGTCCTGCTCTATTGAAATCAATGAACGCCGCTTCTTTTTCGTGCATAATCTTTCCAGTATCTTCTTCGAGATGCACACGCGTGATATGAACTCCTCGAACTACACCTAAAGAAACAAGTGGATATTCATACTGCGAAATCTGGTATCCTTTCGGTAGATCAGGATAAAAATAACTTTTTCGATCGAAATGTGAGTTTTCGTTGATTATTCCTTTAATCGCATATCCAAATTGTATAACCGCATTCACTGCCTCCTTGTTAATGGTAGGCAATGTTCCCGGATGCCCCGTGCATACTGGGCATACTGCCGTATTTGGACGAGTTTCGTGAGGGTTATTAAAACATCCGCAAAACATTTTTGTTTTTGTTTTAAGTTCAACATGAACCTCTATGCCAATAGTAGGAATATATCTCATTAGAGTAATCGTTTTAAAAGCTCAGCGGGTGTTCTAATAACTTCGTGAATCAAATGCTGTGCTGCGGGCTCTTCGTATAAATCATAAGGATACGTTCCCATGAGCATTTGCGGGTGATGGGAATAACAAATCTTCCCCGTAATTGCGGCAGCAAAGAGCTCCCCTGTAGTATTTGCCCCCAAGTATCCATCTTTATTAAATACATAACACACATCAGCAACTTTCACTTTGCGAAATAAATGATCATAAATTTTTCCCGCAACTGTCGCTGTGTAATGGGGGTCTTTGAGCCGCTCCTTTTCGGAAGCATTTTCAAATTCATGAGATCGTTCCTCAAACTCAGGCTGAAAAACCACAAGATGAAGCTTCTGTTTTTTTGCTTCTGCTTTTAAGCGCGTAATGAACGCCATTAAATCTTTCCTAAAACGTTGACTCGAGCAAAAAACGACTGATTTCATAGCACTCTCATGATAACAAGGTTCTGTAAAAAATGAAGCACCCCGAGATACACTCGGGGAGTTTTTCTTATATCTTATCAAGAAATCTGCTCTCAATATCTTCTTTGATGTGCCACGTCATTTCTTCTTGTGTTTTCCTATCTCCATTTAATTGAGTAATATTGGAGGAAAATTCATAACATCCCGGAGCAGCAAAAAGATTTCCATAAGCTTTGGCAGTTCTTCGTAAAAAATCGATATGCTCTTCATATTTACCACACTCGCATCCTTTGTTATTTTTTAATCGCTTTAAAGATTCCTCTGCTCTAATATCAAGAAAGAAAGCAAGGTCAGGCTTCACACGTAAAAGCGCAACAGATTCATGATGGAGTTTTATAATATCCTCATATGACAAATATGCAGCCATACCAAACGCAAATGTACTCAAAGTGAAACGATCCTGAATAACCCATGTTCCATTTCGAAGCGCAGGTCTTATTACATTCATTACATCATCACATCGATCAGCTAAGAAGAGCGTTTGAATCTGTAGCTCAGAAAGAGCCTGTCCCTTCCTCAAGCACTCAATAATCTCATTAATCAATTCCACAAATCGAGTAAGTCTTGTGTATGGAGAAGGATATTCCGTTGCCTCGTAAAGAAGCACAGGCGAAGGATTTCTTTTCATTACCACTTCTCGCGCTACTCTTCCTAATATACGCTTTGTAGGTTCTTGGTTTCGCAAGACTTTCACGCCACATTCTTCTTCAAGCCACGAAGCGATCGCGTGTGCTTGTGTTGATTTACCAGAATGAGTGAGTCCTTCAAACACGATAAATTTGCCACGTCCCATGCATGAACCCTCGCAACCTATTAAAAGTTCTAGACTTATTATGGTCAAAAAAAGAATCCCGATCAAATCGGGGTTCTTTTTTTTCGACTAATCAATCACCTCCACTCCCATTGATCGTGCCGTTCCTGCAATAATCTTTTCTGCGGCGTCCAGATCATGAGCATTCAAGTCCTGCATTTTTCGCTCCGCAATTTTTCTTAAATCTTCTCTTGTAATCTTGCCTACCTTCTCTTTAAACGGACTCCCTGATCCTTTTCCAATTGATGCGGCTTTTTTAATAAGCGCTGACGCAGGAGGAGTTTTTAATATAAAGGTAAAGGTTCTATCTTCATAAATCGTAATCTCAGCAGGAACAACATCACCTATCATTGTTTTCGTGACATCATTAAACTGCTTGCAAAATTCCTGAATATTAATACCATGCGGCCCAAGGCTCGTTCCCACAGGAGGCGCTGGATTTGCCTTTCCCGCCTCAATCTGAAGCTTTAATGTTGTTTTAATTGGCTTAGCCATATGAATTAAATAATGTGTGAATAGTACCTTAAATCTTCTGGATCTGCAACGAATCAAGCTCAACCGCAGTTTCACGACCAAAAAGAGGGATCATTACTTTCACGCGTCCACGACTATTATCAACTTCGGAAACTTTGCCATCATAATCCTTGAAAGGCCCGTCAACGATATGCACTGCATCCCCAACCCCTACTTCAACTTTAAATTTCGGAGCTTCTCCGCCCATACGCGCCATAAGACCGTCAATCTCTTTTTTAGAAAGTGGCGTTGGGTGAATATTATCAGCACCTACAAATCCCGTGACTCGAGGAGTGTTGCGGACTACATACCATGAATCATCTGTTAAAAGCATCTCAACGAGCACATAGCCGGGATAAATCTTTTCTTCGATCATCGTACGCTTTCCATTCTTAATTTTTATTTTTTTCTCTTTTGGAACAATAATATTAAAAATCTTATCATTCATCGAAAGTGAATCCACGCGCTGTTTAAGATATCGCAGCACCGCATCTTCATAACCAGAATAGGTATGCACCGCATACCAATGAGGCACGTCATTCTTCTCTATTTTTGTATTTTGCGTATCCTCAGCCATAGTTTTTATTACACTAAAAAGATGTTAATAAGATACCTAAATAACGTATCAAAAAATCCAAGCACAAGCGCCACAAGCAAAGAGACAATAATTACCGTCGAGGTAAGCCGCACTGTCTCGCTTTTCGATGGCCAATTCACCTGCTCAAGCTCTCTTCGAGACTCCTGAAAAAAAACCTTAATACGCTCTAACATAGAGATATTAAAACATAGGCTCAAAATGAAGTCAATTTAAGGAAGTGGGAATATAGAATTTGGAATATAAATACTGATTTCCACATTCCTCGTCAAACATCCAAATCCCTTACCGTCGCCGCATGAGATTGTATGAATTGCTTACGAGGCTCAACTTCCTCCCCCATAAGGATATCAAATAATTTATCAGCAGCATCTGCATCTTCCACTGCTACCTTCCTCAAGAGCCTATTTTCCGGATCCATAGTAGTTTCCCAAAGCTGGTCGGGATTCATTTCTCCCAAGCCCTTATATCTCTGAATCACAGGATTCACTCCTTCCTTTGCAGTTTTTACAAGCTTATCTTTTTCCGCATCGCTATATGCGTAATTTACTTCTTTGCCAATTTGCACCCTATACAAAGGCGGCTGAGCAATAAACACATATCCACTTTCAATGAGCGCGGGGAAATGACGATAAAAAAGAGTAAGAAGAAGAGTGCGGATATGAGCGCCATCCACATCGGCATCGGTCATAATGACAATTTTATGATATCGCAATCGGGTGATATCAAACTCTTCTGCAATTGCAGTACCAAGCGCAACCACAAGGCTTCTAATTTCCTGAAATGCAAGAATTTTATCTATACGCGCTTTTTCTACATTTAAAATTTTGCCTTTAAGCGGGAATATTGCTTGGAAACGGCGATCTCTTCCCTGCTTTGCGCTACCACCTGCACTATCTCCCTCCACAATAAATACTTCTGATTCTTGTGGATCTCTTGAGCTACAATCAGAAAGTTTGCCGGGCAATGTAAAGCCTTCCAGGGCGCCTTTACGAAGCACTGTTTCACGCGCTGCCTTTGCAGCCTTTCGAGCTTTCGATGCCAAAAGACATTTCTCAAGAATTTTTCGTGCATCCGATGGCTTTTGATCTAAGAATTCCTTTAATGCTTCGTTTACAATCGCCTCAACTGCGGTACGTGCCTCAGTACTTCCTAGACGTGCTTTTGTTTGCCCTTCAAACTGAGGCTCGCGGATTTTTACAGAGACAACCGCAATAAGACCTTCGCGCACATCATCGCCTGTTAAATTATCATCATTATTTTTTATATAATTATTTGCACGCGCGTAGTCATTCAATG
>MHJO01000001.1:14211-19057 GCA_001818015.1 Candidatus Harrisonbacteria bacterium RIFOXYD1_FULL_40_9
CGAAAGCCTGTGAGATGAGTTCCACCATCAGGAGTATAAATATTATTTGCAAAACTTAGCTCCTTTGTTTCGATATCTTGGCTATATGCACATGCCACTTCAGCATCTACAGATTCATGAGATTTCTGAATATAAAAAATATTCTCTTGAAGAGGCTCCGTTGCGGGGTTTAAGTATTTTATAAAAGAAAGAAGTCCTCCGTCAAAATAGAAACTATACACATAAGAAATGGCTTCCCTGTAGTCCATAACTTCAATTGTTACCCCTCTCGTGAGAAATGCTTGTTGGCGAAGATGATCAATAATCCTCTTTCGATCGTATTCAATCTTTGGAAAAACTGTCGCATCCGCTTCAAAGGTTACTTTTGTGCCTGTTTTTTTACACGCTCCAATTTTTTTCACTTTTGCTTTTGGGATACCGCGCTCATACTCCTGTACATAAAGCCCCCCTCCACGACACACCTCAACACGAAGGGATGCGGAAAGTGCATTTACTACGGAGACACCTACGCCATGAAGACCTCCAGAAACTTTGTATGAATCACCTCCAAACTTACCTCCCGCATGGAGGGTTGTCATAACAGTCTCAAGCGCTGAAACTTTTGTTTGGGGATGGATATCAACGGGAATACCACGACCATCATCGGTAACGCTTATTTTATTCCCGGGCAACATCTCGACAGTAATATTCTTTGCGTATCCTGCCATCGCTTCATCAATAGAGTTATCAAACACCTCCCAAATAAGGTGATGAAGACCATCGAGACCCGTTGAGCCAATATACATCCCCGGACGCTTTCGGACCGGCTCTAATCCTTCTAAAACATATATATCCTTCGCCTCATACGAAGGAGCTTTTGGTTTGTTTTTGTCCTTTTTTTCAGCCATTTTCAGTATCTCAATTATACACCAAAATCGCCCCATTTACAATAAATTAAAAAGCTCTCGTCTACATCTCCGAAGAGAGTCTTTGCTTCATACAATGCCTATTGGTATATGGAAGGAAAGTTCCAGCAAATCTTTAAATGACACAAATAAATAAAAAAATCAAGCTATCGCAATTCTATATCAAATTTTTCTTTAAGAGTTTCTGTAATTGCCGAATTACATTTATTCACCTCTTCGTCTGTAAGGGTTCGATCTTGAGATTGGAATACAATGCGTACCGTAAGGGATTTTCTTTCGCTATCTTTTTTTGAACCCTCATAAGCGTCAAGCAAATCAATATTTTCAAGAAGAGCCCCACCCACTTTTCGAATGACTAGGATCATGTCTTCAAAACGAACAGATTTCGCAACAAAGAAAGAAAGATCACGAATAATTGACGGATACTTAGGTAGAGGCTTATATTCGTATTCCAAAGAGAGAGATTGCGAAAGAAGATTGCAATCTAATTCAAAAACCGCAGAATGTGCATTAGAGAAGCTCATTCTTGTACCCACATATCCGAGTGACATAGTTCCGCTCATAATTTCCAAACACTCTCCTTTTTTAAAAAATGATGGCACACATAGAGCTTCTTTAAATGAATAATCTTTGATTCTTAATCGCCTCAATAATTCCATCACAATACCTTTTAGTGTAAAGAATACTGCATCATCTTTTGATGATATAAATCCCGCAACCTTAAGTGTTTCATCGAGTCTATCTTCTTTGTAGTGAGCGACTTTGCCAATCTCATATAACCGAACTATTTCAAAATGCTTTCGGTTTCCCTCCTCTAATTTCAAGAGATTAGCTAAAAGCGTGGGACGAAAATACTGATAAAAAGCACTTACTGGATTCTCTAACTCAATCAATATTTCTTTATCTATTTTCTCGGCATCGTTTTCAGAAATAAAAGAAGATGCATATACCTCATCAAATCCCATCCCCATCAAAAGAGTTCTGATTTTTTCTTTAATAAAAAATGAATTGCTGTGATGAATTTCCGTAAGAGACCCCATTGGCGCTTGAGGCGCAATATTTTCATAACCATACATCCTTATAATTTCTTCAGCGATATCTTCCCATGACTCAATGTCCGTGCGAAATAAAGGCGCAATGATTTTTGTTCCCTTTGTTCCAAAACCAAGCCTATGCACTATTTCATACGCCTCTCCTTTTTTTATTGTAAATCCAGCACGCACATTAAAGCGGTCGATATCGAATGCAATTTCACGCATCTTATCGCGTCCTTTGTACTCCTCCTTCACATCACTTATTATTCCGCCACATAATTTTTGAAGCAGAACAGACGCCTGCTCTATTCCATGCGGAACAAGTGCGGGGCTTATGGTATGAGAAAAACGCGTCGAAGCATCAGTACGAATTTTTACTTTACGAGATGTCTTATAAATTCGAGTACCTTCAAAATTGCCCGCAGTAAGAAGGATTGAAGTTGTTGAAGTTCCAATCTCTGCTTTTCTACCCCCTTTTATACCTGCAATATCAAGCGCATTCACATCGTCAGCAAGCACAGTCATATCCTCATCGAGCAAAATCTTTTGTCCGTCGAGTGTCTCAACTACTTCATCTTTGCGCGCTCGTCGAGCTCTAAGTCTTCTCCCATCCATTACATCTGCGTCAAATGCATGAAGCGGCTGGCCCGTGAGTAGGGTTACATAATTTGTAATATCAACGACATTATTAATAGGACGCATCCCACATACACGAAGCACTTCCTGCATCCATAAAGGAGATTCTGCAATTTTTATATTCTCGAAATAGCGGGCTGCGAGACGTATGCATCCATCCTTATCTTCAATTATTATTTCGAAAGGATTTTTAAGTTGAGCGTGGAGTCGTAGAGACTTTTCTTTCGGAAGATCTATTCTGTAGAGCGCGGCAATTTCTCGAGCAATTCCTTCATGTGATGCGGCATCACTAAAGCGATTCGGTGGAACCGCAATTTCAAGAGCATCGTCATTTACTGCATCAGTTTCGAACGCATGAGTACTCAAATCTGCCGCAACTTCTGATATTGTCTTTTCAAGATCGGGGATAAATTTTTTAATACAGGCAAATGAGAAAAGCATAGAGAGCTATATTATTTCATGATCTTTTTCTTTTCCATAGCGATCCCTTAAAAGATCGAGATGTTTTTCTTTTAATTTACTTTTAAGAAGAAGGCAAAAAGGATTTCCTTCGTGCAATGCCTCATACATCCGCACCAATTTCTCGAGAGCATGTGCCTGCCCATCAGTTTTTACTGCTTTATAATCCTCCCATAATTGGGCACCGAACTGATCAATTATCTCCGAATTAAATACACTCTCTACAAGATACTGATCCGCATGCAAATCCCCTTTTTTCTTCATCAAATGCGCCTCCTCCTGAGGCATCTTTAATTCATCTCGAACACGACGAGTAATAATTTCTGCACCACTTTCGACTCCTTGCTTAAATATCTCACTCATATTAATTGAATTGATGAATAAATCTCATATCGCCTGAATAAAACAGTCGCACGTCGTGTATATTATATTTGATCATAGCAAAACGTTCGAGTCCCAAGCCAAAAGCAAATCCTTGCCATATCTCTGGATCATAATTTACTCCCTCAAGTACTTTTCTGTGGACCATTCCCGCGCCCATCACCTCAAGCCATTTGTTTTTAATCTTAATATCAATCTCAAACCCTGGCTCCACAAAAGGGAAATAGCTTGGCCTGAAACGCACCTCGACTTCTTTCCCAAAAAATTGCTTCAAAAAAAGCCCGATTACATATTTGAAGTTCGCAACACTCACGCTTTTGCCCATCATAAGTCCTTCAACTTGATGGAAATTAATTTCATGTGTCGCATCAATCGCTTCAAAACGAAATACGCGTCCCGGAGAGATAATTTGAAATGGGGGCTTATGAGTTTCCATATAGCGAATCTGCACGGGACTTGTATGAGTTCTTAAAAGCAGACGCTCATTGCGATTAGCACTCTTGGTTTTTAACCAAAATGTATCCCACATGTCACGGGCAGGATGGTGTAATGGAATATTAAGCGCATCAAAATTATAATGTTCTTTCTCTATCTCTGGCCCATCAATAAACGCGAAATTCAGTGACTTAAAAATCCCTTGTATATCATTTTCCACCTGTGTGAGCGGATGAATATGCCCCAAAGAAGCCTTCTCTCCAGGCATAGTGATGTCAATAGTAGTCGCTTCACGAGATAAGGAATGAAATTCGCCCTGCCTTATACGAAGTATTGATTCAATTTCTTGGCGTAACTCATTTGCGAGAGGTCCCATGACTCGTTTTTCTTCAAGAGATAAATCTTTAATGGATCTTAGGATAAGAGTAATGTGACCCTTCTCTCGACCAAGATATGCAATACGAATTTTCTCTATGTCGTCTCCTGTATTTGCTCTTTCTACGTCTTTATAAAAACTTCTTTTAACACTCTCTAAATCCATATACCCATATTAAACGAGCCTCCATCTTTTGACAATCAGATAAAAAATATTGTATTATAATGAAGCATCGCGGGGTGGAGGAACGGCACCTCGAAAGGCTCATAACCTTTAGGAACGGGTTCGACTCCCGTCCCCGCAACACTTTTATCGTCTTCCTCTCCTAAACTCACTCCTAAAACGCGAGTGGCTTTGTCTATTGATTCCTCCTCTATCCAAATCAGTTCTATATACTTGCCTAAATACCTTATTATTTGGTAATGAGCGTGGTAATTGTGGAAGCGCTGAAACAGGCAAACTCATCCTCACAAAACGCTCAATAGAAAACACATCGTGCTTCTCATTAGGCCGTGCAAAAGAAATTGCATGTCCCTTGCTTCCTGCCCTACCCGTGCGCCCAATTCTATGCACATAATCTTCTGCATTCGCAGGACGATCGTAATTAATAATAAGCTCTA
>MHJO01000001.1:19124-19242 GCA_001818015.1 Candidatus Harrisonbacteria bacterium RIFOXYD1_FULL_40_9
AAAACCTTCCAAGGCCTCTTTTCTTTGATTCAGGGATCGGTTCGAATGAATTTCAGAAGCCATGTGGCCAAGCGCCTTTAAGTGCCCCGCAATTCTTTTTGCATTATATTTTGTTCTT
>MHJO01000002.1:0-348 GCA_001818015.1 Candidatus Harrisonbacteria bacterium RIFOXYD1_FULL_40_9
CTCTGCTTCAGTGCGTCCCGGAGCCTCTCCAATAAACATTACCTTTGCATAATGAGTGCCTTCTCCAAATACAGGAAATACCTTATTTTGAATTCTTTCTTTATAGAGAGGTGATTTTTTAAAACGAATGAGTTCTTTGCATAATTGCCGTAATTGTTCTTTTCTATCGTCTTCCATAGGTATCATAGTAGCAAAAAAATGTATCTTGGTCTTCACAATATACGAGAGTGAATATAGTACAAATAGAAATTTGAAACTGTTGTGGAAAGTGTATGAGATTGAAATCCATATCGAACTTTGGTTGCTCACGCAAAAGACTCACTGATACGTTTCTATACTGATCTAGAA
>MHJO01000002.1:371-2995 GCA_001818015.1 Candidatus Harrisonbacteria bacterium RIFOXYD1_FULL_40_9
CGAGCGCATCGTGCAAGTACAACGCCTTACAGAATGCTGCAAAAGAATTTGGAGAGGTGCCGCTCGACAAATTAAGGCTCATTGCTAATTGTAAGATACTTGCCATCTACAAAGCATAATCGCACCCGCCATTTCGTTGCCCAAAAAAACTACCCAATTCTTAAAAAAATTGATATCCTTAAAAAGGCCAGAGTGCCACCATCGGGTTGAGTTGGATTAGATACCCAATTCATGTAGTCTCGGCGGCTTTTTCTTTTTTATTCCACCACTTTCCGTGACACTTTTGCTTTTTCAATACTGTCACGCAGGGATTTTCTTTATTTTAAGCCATTTTTCTAACTGTAGTACTCCGGATTTGCTGAAATATAGAAAATGTCATGCGGATTGCCTGATTCGTGCAGCAACCTCATCTAATTTTTCTCTCGATTTCTCTTTCTCTCGATATCCTTTCGGATAAAACCATCCGAACCCATCGTCTTTATATCTCGGAACTATGTGTAGGTGTAAATGAAATATCTCTTGACCTGCTGCTTCTCCATTCATAATTTCATTTAGCACTCCTTCGCATTTAACCGCCTTACAAATCACGCCGTTCAACTTCTTCATAACCATCATGAGATGCTTCGCAGTTTCTTCGTCGCAATCATCCAAAGTTACGAAGTGCTTTCTTGGAATCAATAAAGTATGCCCCTCTGTAATTGGATAAATATCTAGAAATGCAAGACTTATATCGTCCTTGTATATGATGGATGCCGGTGATTCATTTTTTACAATTTTACAAAATATGCAGTCCATAATGCTATTTTATCTCGTCTTACGCCCCATGACACTTTTTATACTTCCTTGGTTTGCCATCCTCGTCTTTTGCGCCACAAGGACAGGGATCATTACGACCTACATTATCAAATTCAGGACCAAGAGCTGGTTTTGAGGGAGAAGCGAGAATAGGTACATTCATAGAAGCTTTATCCCCTTCCTTCGATATCATCATAAGCGCTTCTTCAACGCGACTCATAAGTACTACAAACATCTCGGAGCCTTCTCTTCGATATTCAAGAAGCGGCTCTCTTTGGTCATACGCACGCAAACGCACCGAATCCATTAACGAATCCATATTTTCTAAGTGTTCCATCCATAGTACATCTACTATCTGTAATGCCTGAGGAGACTTTCCCTCTCCTAAAAGCTTCTGTCGCTTTTCGTAAATCGCCTTACGCTGCTTATTCAAAACGTCATCGTATTCAAGTAAATGCTTTCGTGCATCAAAATTAAACCCCTCTACTCTCGCCTGTGCTTGAGCGACCGATTTCGAAACCAAGGATGATTCGATTGGCATATCATCTGGCATATTAAGCGCGCTCATAAGTCCCTTAATGCGATCTCCTCCAAAAATTCTCAAAATATCGTCTTCAAGCGAGAGAAAAAATTGCGAAGAGCCTGCGTCGCCTTGTCGCCCTGCGCGACCTCGAAGCTGATTATCAATTCTTCGAGCTTCATGCCGCTCAGTGCCAATTACATGAAGCCCGCCACAATTACGCACATTTTCTGCTTCGAGAACATCTGGAGGATTTCCACCTAAAATGATATCCACGCCACGTCCTGCCATATTTGTTGCGACGGTAATAGAACCGGAACGACCGGCCTGCGCAATAATTTCACCTTCACGTTCATGATTTTTTGCATTAAGAACTTCATGCGAAAGTCCGACTTGTCGCATAAGTGAGGAGATGAGTTCATTTTTCTCAATGGATGGGGTACCGATCAAAATTGGCTGGCCTTCTTTATTTCTACTTCGTATCTCTTCAATAATCGCTTTATATTTTGCTTCGTCATTTTTATAAATAAGATCAGGTAAGTCTTTCCTTAGAAGCGGGCGATTAGTGGGGACTGAAACAACTCTAAGATTGTAGACTTTAAAAAATTCCTCGGCAGAAGTTTGAGCAGTACCTGTCATGCCTGCAATTTTTTCATAGAGCCTAAAATAGTTTTGTATAGAAATTTTTGCAAGTGTTCGAGATTCTTGTTGTACTAAAACATTCTCTTTTGCTTCAATTGCCTGATGAAGTCCTCCTGAATATCGTCTTCCGTGCATGAGTCTTCCCGTAAATTGATCAACAATAATGATTTCATTATTTTTCACGACGTAATCTTTATCTTTCTTAAACAAGAATTCTGCCTTAAGAGATTCTTCGAGATAATGCACAAGACGACTATTTTCAGCGCTATACAGATCTTTAATGTTAAGAACTTTCTCCACGTGATCGATCCCCGCTTCCGTGATTTGAACAGAGCGATGCTTCTCGTCGATTGCCACATCACGATCCCTATCGAGTCTTTTCACAACACTCGAAAATGTTTTATAGAATGCACTCGATTCGGTATCGGGTGCAGAAATAATAAGTGGCGTACGTGCTTCATCAATAAGGATACTGTCTACTTCATCGATAATTGCAAAATTATGTCCACGCTGCACCTGATGATCCGGAGATACCGCTAAGTTATCGCGAAGATAATCGAATCCAAATTCGTGATTGGTTCCGTAGAGAATATGAGTGTTGTATGCCTCTTTGCGTGATACGGGTCGCAAAAATTCTTTTTGCACTAAATAACTTCCTGTCGTATCT
>MHJO01000002.1:3010-6099 GCA_001818015.1 Candidatus Harrisonbacteria bacterium RIFOXYD1_FULL_40_9
ACCCCACTGAAAGTCCAAGAAAATAGTAGATTTGGCCCATCCAGACAGCATCTCTTTGAGCTAAATAATCGTTTACCGTAATAATGTGAACCCCTTTTTCAGTAAGCGCATTTAAGTACGCAGGCATTACTGCGGCAAGAGTTTTTCCTTCCCCAGTCGACATTTCAGCAATTGCTCCAGAATGCAAGATCATGCCCCCAATAAGCTGCACATCGAATGGCCTTTGACTTAATGTACGCCGTGCAACTTCACGAACAAGGGCAAAGGCGAAAAAAAGTACTTCGTCAAGTGACTCTCCGTTTTTTACTCGATCTCTTAATTCGTCGCTTTTTTTCTTGAGATCCGCATCGGAACATTCACGAAGTTCGTTATCAAGCGCATTAATAGCCTCCACATTCATTTCGAATACAGAGAGAGGGCTCGAAAATAATAATTTTTTAATCCAAGAGATCATGAAGATAGGTGTGCGTCACGATGCTTTTTAATTTGTTCTTCGAGTTTATGACGGACGTTGTTGATTGAAACACGGATATCCTCCGAAGTATCCTCAGCACGAAATGTATGAGTGTGCATATGCATCGTTGCCTCAGCATAAAATACTTCTCCCTTTGCATGATGGCGCGTAGTTCTTGCGATTTCCACAAATACTTTCACATCCTCTTCGAGTTCAGTTTTCCCAATAAATTTACGAAGACTACCAATCTTTTCCTCGATAAATTCCTTAATTGATGAAGTGAGATCGAGATTTGTTCCTTTAATAGAAATATTCATAATAGTTTTTATTATATCATTTTACAATTACGAAACACGAACGATTTCTTCTTCTAGATTCACATGAAATTTTTTATACACCTCGCGCTTTATAAATGCAATGAGATACTCCACGTCTCGAGACGAAGCATTGCCTGTGTTTATGATGAAGTTAGGATGCTTCGGTGATATCATTGCTCCGCCATGCACGGCCCCTGCAAGCCCGCAAAGAGAAATTAATACCGCAGTAGGTACTACAGGAAATGGATCTTTTTTAATCCGATCTTTCACGGGTTCAAGATATTCTCTAGTAAATAAATTCACGTCGACGTTTTTGAAAATACTCCCTATATTTGGATAATCCATTGGATGCCGCTCGATTCTGTAATTAATCTTTTCTTGAATCATTTTTTCTATATCCTCTTTCTTGCCTTTCTTTAAGAGAAGAGTGACTTCAATAATAATTTCATTATTCGCCTCTCCTTTAAAGATACTTGTCCGATATCCAAATCGACATTCTTTGTTATCGCGTTCAACAAATACTCCTTCTTCCTTATCGCTATCAATACTTATTGCATGATAAACAACATCTTTAATTTCTCCCCCAAATGCTCCTGCATTTCCACGTACTGCGCCTCCTACTGTCCCCGGAAGCCCACCCGCCCACTCCATCCCCGAAAGCTTGTTCTTTACGAGATACATAAGTAAATCATGCACTGAAGTGCCTGCGCCAACATGAAGCGTAGTTTCATCTACTTGCTTTATGTAATCCATATTCGGTCGAAGCACTATGCCGCTAAATCCTTCATCGCTAATAAGCAAATTAGTTCCTCCTCCAAGAATAAATAAAGGGAGATTAAGAGTCCTCCTTTTAACGAGTGCGTCTTTTATTTCCTCTCTATTTTTTGCATCATAAAAATAGCGCGCGGGTCCGCCTATTTTATAATGAGAAAATTGTTTAAGCGAAATATTCTCTTTGATCATAAAAGTATAAAAACTCCGAAGGAGAGCGACGGAGCTTTTATGGAAAATGTCTTAAGAGTACAAGTGGTGACCTCCAATTTTTAAAATAAGTGAGTGCTCTCCTTGTACTCTATTTCATTATAGTCCACCTTAATTAGTTTACAAATATTCATCAAACTAAAAAGTCCCGAATAATCGGGACCTCATAGTAAAAATTGGATAAAACAATCCTTAGTCGATATCGTCGCTAGGGATTATCTACACTCACTTATTTCTATATTACCATACAATCCTCTACAATGCAAATAGTACATTTCATATTAAATCAAAAAGGAGTCTCCGATGCTTCCATTTATCCTTATTGCATTGATATTTGTATCAGGCTGTTCTTCATTTAATCAAAGCTATACTTCCACATGGATTGGGGACGTAATTGTAGACTACAACACAGAAATTGAAGAAGGTTTCAAGGAAGATCCCTACGACCACGTGCATGCGATGATTAATAATAAAAACTTTACGCACGCGAGAAGAGGAACTGCCTACATAAGCATTGAAGCAATTTGCTTTAATAAAGAATTGAGTACGAAAGAGGCACTCGAAAAACTTGATTCATGTGGATTCAGACCTGCAAATTTTGAAGAGCTTCTTGCATTTAACAAAATCAATTGGATGCGATACAAAGAATATAAACTCGTTTTTCTTACTCCGCTCATTGCTCTTGGAACAGAATTTCGCGGGAAATATATAGAGGCATCATGGAGAGACAAGAAAAGACAACTTGAGCTTAAAGATTGCACCTCACGATGGAAGAAAGATTCATATTTCTTGGCGGTGTCGAGATACCCAAAAACTTGATAATATTATACTTATTCGAGCGCGATGATATTCACGCGACAATTCCACCGAAGAAGTAGATTCGGCGATGAGTACAAGCCTTTCGAGAACCGGAGTCCTCGAAAGGCTTTTCTATTTTTTGAAGACTATGAATTTATATCCAATAAAATTCCATGATACCGCAACGGTAATTGCAAGTAGTGTGGCAATGTTTGCCCACAACGCAGGCGACATAGAAAATGGTGGCTCAAAAACACTTACAATGGTCGTTGCAACGAGAACATTAATAAGCATTCCACCAGTGCTTACTAAAAAAAACTCAACTGCTTCAAGAATGCTGCGTCTCTCGCGAGTATTGAATGTCCATAATTTATTCCATACATAACTATTTACCATTGCACAGAATGAGGAAAAACCTTTGATAACCGCAAACATTATTCCCGTATGAAACCCAGTGAGCGCAATGAGTATATTTAATATTCCGAAATCAACGATTGCATTTGAAGTGCCTACAATAAGAAACTTTCCACCTTGCCTTA
>MHJO01000002.1:6126-6769 GCA_001818015.1 Candidatus Harrisonbacteria bacterium RIFOXYD1_FULL_40_9
AATTTTACTTTGTACCCTTTATGAAGCGCTTGCAATACTCTGTTTATAAAATGAACTGCTTCGAGAGTATCCTCTACTGTGCTTGGATTGCCTGTCCCAATTGCCCACACAGGCTCATATGCAATCAAAAATTCGGCATTTTTCGCGAGTAATGCAAGGCCTTTTTCGAGTTGCATTTTAAGAATCGCCTCACGCATATTGTCTTCCTTTTCTTTTTTAGTTTCGCCTATGCAAAGAACTGGGATAATCCCATGTGTATGTGCGGCTCTTACTTTTTTACCAATCAATTCATCTGTTTCTCCAAGATTTAAACGCCTTTCTGAGTGACCCACGATAACATACTTCACTCCATAGCCTTTGAGTTGAAGTGGGGAAATTTCCCCAGTAAAAGCTCCTGATTCTTCCCAAAACACATCCTGAGCAGCAAGTGCGATATAATGAGGTCGCTTTATTCGAGCAAGTATAGATAAGTAAATGAAAGGAGAAGCTATAATAGTATCTATTTCGAGGGATGCGGAAGCTATTGCTTCTTTAAATAATTGTTCTGCTTCCTTTTCTGAAGCAGGATTCATCTTCCAGTTTTCAATAATTATTTTTCGCATATATTTATTATACCAAACACATATGACTAGTATCTCGAATA
>MHJO01000002.1:6808-7238 GCA_001818015.1 Candidatus Harrisonbacteria bacterium RIFOXYD1_FULL_40_9
TCTTTATCTCTTATTCCACTGTGGAGCTCTTCGAGCCTTCTTTAAGCCATACTTCTTACGTTCTACCATACGAGAATCGCGCGTAAGAAAACTTGCTCTCTGTAATCGTTTTTTGGATGCTTCATCCATTACAACAAGCGCTCTCGCAATGCCATGTCGCACTGCTTCAGCTTGCGCCTCGATGCCCCCCCCACGAACGCGCACCGTAGCTTTAAGGGTTCCCTGAAGCGAAAGTAAATCAAAAGGAGCAACAACTGTCTTTTGCTGCCTAGGAAGAACGAAATAATCCTTATATGATTTTTTATTTACTTCGACATCACTAGTTTTTGAGCTTGCCTTAAAAAGACGCACTCGAGCAACCGCTGTTTTTCTGCGACCCACTGCTTCGAAATATTTATTTTGAGAACTTTTTTCTGCAATCATGAAATTA
>MHJO01000002.1:7309-8324 GCA_001818015.1 Candidatus Harrisonbacteria bacterium RIFOXYD1_FULL_40_9
GCCGTAATGCAAGCGCAGAATCCTTTTCTTTCATCTGCTCGTACGAAAGAGTTTTTAAGTGTCCCATATAACCCGTATGACGATAATAAATTTTCTGCTTTGTTTTTCTTCCACTCACCTTTATCCCCACCACATTCTTTACGACCACACGATCAGTGCCTTCGTTTTTTGGGTCGTATACAGGATGCTTTTTTCCTTGAAGAATTTCAGCGATTTCGGTTGCCACACGACCAAGGTATTTATTTTTAACATCGATAATATGTTCCATGATTATTTCACAAATTCAATAAGCGCCATTTCTGCTCCATCACGCTTTCTTGAATGAGCACCTTTTATAATGCGAAGATATCCTCCGGTTCTTTCTCCATAGCGTTTAGAAATTTCATAATAAAGCTTTGTAGCTGCATCTTCGGGAAGACGTGCCATAAGTAGCCTCAAGCTTGCAATAGTTTGCTTCTTTGCAAGCGTTATCATTTTTTCAACACGAGGTCTTAATACTCGTGCTCGAGCAACCGTAGTTTCGATTCTCTCGTGTTCGATTAATTGACCCGCAAGATTCCTTAGAAAACTACGCCTTTGCCCAAGACGTCGTCGTGAAAACTTTTTATCTTTCTTGCCGTGTCTCATATAAAACGCTTATGTTATTTCTTTGCTTTTGTTGCCTTTTTCTTTGGCGCCTCCTCTACTTCTTCTATTACTTCGGTCTTTGGAGAGCTTTCTGTTTCAATATCTATAATCTTCGAAAAATGATCCTTCAGAATAGATGCCGATTGAAAAATTGCATCCCCCGGCTTAATAGTGCCGTCAGTCACTACCTTAAGGTGAAGTCTATTATAATCAGTTTTGTCACCCACGCGCATATTCTCAATTGTATAATTCACTGAAATCACAGGAGTAAATATCGCATCAATTGCAATTGTACCAATAGATAATTTGCCATCTTTCCGTGATTCGGCAGGAGAATATCCAAGTCCTCTTTCAACAGTAATTTCCATATCAAATTCAGCCTTCTTTG
>MHJO01000002.1:8445-9920 GCA_001818015.1 Candidatus Harrisonbacteria bacterium RIFOXYD1_FULL_40_9
TGAAAACGACTGAAGACGAATTTTCTTTAAGTTAAGAGTAATTTCTACTACATCCTCAACAACATTGGGGATGGTAGAGAATTCATGTCCCACTCCTTTTATTTTGATTTGAGTAATTGCGGCACCCGGCAATGAAGATAAGAGCGCCCTACGGAGTGCATTGCCCACAGTAAGACCATATCCAGTATACAAACCTTCAATCTCAAAAAGACCTTGAGTTTCGGACTCTTCAATTTTTTTTATTTGAACTGAATCGCTTAATGATAAATATTTCATAAAATTAATGCTTCTTTTACTCTATTCTCGACCGAGAATCATTGTATCTCATACTATATCACAAAAGATCTATTTTGAATAGTATTCAACTAAAAGGCTCATATTAAAAGGAACTTCTATTCCTGAGGGCAAAGTCTTTACGGTCCCCTTCATCTCTTTCGGATTCACAGTAAGCCACTCAAGAGATTCTGCCTTTTCGATGCTCACCTCTGCATTCTTAAATACCTGCAACGTCTTCGATTCAGGCCTAAATGTCAGCACATCCCCTATTTCTGCCATATACGCAGGAGCAGTCACCTTGTGCCCGTTCACTATTATATGCCCATGCCGAACAAGTTGACGAGCGCTTGCACGAGATTCCGCAAACCCAAGCCTAAATACTACATTATCGAGTCTTCGCTCAAGAAGCTGAATCATGAGCTCGTTTGTTGCTTCTGGACTCTTTAGAGCGGCTGTGAAAATTCTTTTTAACTGGGCTTCGTTTAAAGAATATGAGAATTTTACTTTTTGCTTTTCTCGAAGCTCGGTACCCATTTCAGAAAGTGCACGCTTACGTTTCTTTCCAAATATTCCCGGAGCAAAAGGCTTGCGTGCGAGTGCGCATTTTGGTGAATTACAACGATGCGCCTTCAAGAAAAGTCGTACACCCAATGCTCTTTCTTTTTTTTCTTTAATATTCATGAGATTTATACTCTGCGTGGTTTTGGTGGACGAGGACCATTATGAGGCAAAGGAGTTACATCCTTGATAGTTGTAATATTAAACCCCTGGTTTATAAGAGATCGTACCGCAGAATCCCTACCACTCCCCACGCCATTTACAAATACATCAACTTCCCCCGAACCAACTCCTTTCATTTTTTCAACTATCGCAGCAACAACTTTTGATGCGGCAAATGGAGTTGATTTCTTTGGGCCCGAAAAACCAAGCGATCCCGCAGAAGCCCATGTAATTACACTGCCTTTTTTATCAGTAACAGTAATTAAGGTGTTATTATATGATGCATTAATATACACTCTTCCCACTTCTACTTTATTTGATTGAGAGCGTTTTTCAGCGCCTTCCTTCTGTTTCTCTCCCCCATCATCTACAGAAGATTTAGTTACTATTTTCTTTTTGCCCATAATTTCTATATCTAAGTACTATACGTATATTTAAAATTACTTCAAATCCACCTTTCTGCGTCCGCTACCTGCGGT
>MHJO01000002.1:10095-10482 GCA_001818015.1 Candidatus Harrisonbacteria bacterium RIFOXYD1_FULL_40_9
TCCGCTCTTTCCAATGGAGATGATGGTATTGCCTTTATTCTCTTGTCTTTCTCCAGTTTTTTTAACAACGAAAGAATCCCGTAATCATAGATAGAAATAAACTTGTGTATTGCATTCATTATCACATCGCAGGTTCTTGAATATTTCAGGCTGATATAAATGATATGGTCTGCCCTTCTTATTTCATTTTTTGCCTCTTCCAGGGATTCTATCATTTTAGAGCTGCCTCTGCCTTCATTACAAATTTTTTTGTTTTGATTATATACTGCTTTATTGCATTTATGTCAAGAGTTTTCATCTTAAAGCTAGGGGAGCAAATTATCAATTTGTCAGATCTTACAAATTCCATGTTGCTGTCTGCATGCTGCTTTATAAGCGCCCTTAGTT
>MHJO01000003.1:0-2017 GCA_001818015.1 Candidatus Harrisonbacteria bacterium RIFOXYD1_FULL_40_9
TCACTCCCCATCGGCCCTTCAGCCACTCATCAGGCGCACTTCCTGTAGTGCTTAGTTCGAGTGAGGGATTTTTAACGAGGTTTGGGCCTTCTTCATGTGCCGAAGCGGAATGAATTGAAGTGTGTCCTAAGATAAGTCCGATACCGATTAATAATAAAAAACCTTTTATATGCATATAATGTTTTAATATTAAAAATTTGAATAATATATTATGCGCGACTTTTTAATATAATAGCGTAGAGTATCTAAGCTCTACTGAAGTTTAAGTGAAGCATAAGATTTGAAGATGAGCGTTTCATGCGTATCTCATCTTAAGGAATGTACTATGTGTGTGCGTGACGACTAAAAAAAGAAAAACTTTTTATATGCACACACAAGAACTCACACAATTTGAGCACCTTACAGAAGAGAGGGCAGAAAATTCTTTAAAATATCGAATGATGATTTTATTTCTTGGAATGATCGCGCTCTTCTTAGTGGTCGTTATTAAATCCAAGAATATTAATAATTTAAATTATGACCCACTTTTTGTGGGGTATACTCTTTTCGTTACTACATTTCAGCTTTCACGAGTATTGAGTGCAATGTTTTTTAAAAAATCATTATATGAAGTAATTCCAGAAAAGGCAGAAGCGGAGAAGGGCGCTATTAAAAAAAGTGTATACGAACCAAGAGTAACATTTGTAATCCCATGTAAGAATGAAGAGAATGCAATCGAAAAAACAATAACTCAGTGTTTTGCCGCCGATTATCCAAAAGAAAAAATTGAAGTCATTGTGATTAATGATGGAAGCACGGACGGTACGGGCGAAGTTTTAAAGATGCTGAAGAAAAAATTCGAGTCGCTCATTGTCGTTGATTGGAAAGAAAATAAGGGAAAGCGTCATGGTATGGCGGAGGGATTCAACCGCGCAAAAGGCGAAATTATTATTCAGCTTGATAGTGATAGCTATATCGTTCCAGAAGAATTTCGTAATCTTATAAGTCCCTTCGAGAATCCTGAAATTGGTGGAGTATGTGCCCACGCAGACCCAGAAAATGCAGATACGAATATTCTTTCTAAAATGCAGGCGGCATATTACTTCATGTCATTCCGTATATTAAAAGCTGCTGAATCAAGCCACTATGTGGTGTTCTGTCTAAGCGGATGCTCTTCTGCATACAGAAAAGAAGCAGTGCTTCCGATAATGGACACTTGGCTCAATGAAACATTTTTGGGGAAACCAGTTACATGGGGTGACGATAGAGCGCTTACTAATTGGGTATTAAAGAGGGGGTATAAAACAATTTATACCGATGAAGTGAGAGCGCGCACAATTGTACCTACAACACTAAAACAGCTTTTTAAGCAGCAAGTACGTTGGAAGAAAGGATGGTTTGTGAATTCTATCAATGCAGGAAAATTTGTGTATAAAAAGCATCCATTTGTTGCGTTTACTTATTTTTATCCTCTTATTCTTGTGACGCTTCTCACTCCAGTCATGGCTACAAAGGCAGTTTATAGTGCGTTTACCGAAGAAATATCAAATACAATTTTTTATGTACTCGGAGTAATGCTAGTTGCCGCGATCATAACACTTTATTATCGCTATGTTGCGCGAGATAATAAACACTGGGGTTATATGTTTCTTTGGGCAGGACTTAATATGATCGTCCTTTCATTTCTTCTCTATTATGCGCTTCTCACAATCCAAAATAGAAAATGGGGAACGCGATAAGGTAAATCAATGAATACATCTATTAAAAAAATTAAAGCTCAGTTTACGATTCTTGTTGTTTTTCTTTTTTTGTTTGTAGTGGGCATGAGTTTTATTGTTCGAGATAATCCCTATTTTACGGGAACGTATATTACGGGGCTTGCGCAGTATTTTAAGTACAGAATCTCGTATGCTCGGAGCATAAACGAAACATGGCTTGCGAGTGTATCTCATGCACTAAAGCCAGGTTCTATTTATACCTTTAGTAGTAGCGAAGCGGAAGCAATTCCTGTACTTGTGTATCATGGACTTTTAGATAA
>MHJO01000003.1:2084-5272 GCA_001818015.1 Candidatus Harrisonbacteria bacterium RIFOXYD1_FULL_40_9
GACGATTTATATCAATTTATGAGGGGCGAAAAGAAGCTTTTCGATAAGTCATTTATGATCACATTCGATGATGGAAGGAAAGATAGCTATTACGAAGCAGACCCAATTCTAAATGCGCTCGGATACAAGGCAATCATGTTTGTGATATCCGATTATTCTTTGAGAGGAGAGAGTAGTTACTATCTCTCGAGGGAGGAACTGCGGCGCATGGAAGAAAGTGGTCGTTGGGAAATTGAATCTCATACAAAAAATGGGCACAGTGAGTATGATATTTCTCCCTACGGCGAGAAAGGACATTTTTTTAGTAATAAATTATATATCCCAAACGAAGATAGGCTTGAAACAGAAGAAGAATTTACTGCTCGCGTTGAGGATGATTTAAGGGGAGTAAAAGATGATCTCGAAAATGAAGTAGGTGTGCGCATTATCGGGTTTGCGTTCCCGTTTGGAGACTTTGGCAAGGATTCGTTTAATTTTAGGGATGCGCAGGAAATAGTTCGTAAAGCAACAGATGCGCTTTACCCGCTTTCTTTCTACCAAACTGATTTTAGAAGCAAATTCACATTTAATTATTTTGAAGAGACAAATAGTAAAAAAGAAAACTTCTTTATACGAAGAATAGATGCAGGTAATCCAGAGTGGAGTGCTGATAGGCTTATGGCCCTTCTTGAATCTGCGCATCCAAAATCACTACCATATCATGATGCTTTCTCAAGAGACAATGGCTGGATCACCGCGTGGAGTAATTTTAAGATAAAGGATAATGGCCTCATTATCAAAACAGGAAATGAGGAAACAGGCGCTGCCGCAATACTTGATGGCTCATTTCTGTGGAGGGATTACGTGCTTCGTGCGCGCGTGAGCTCTCCGCGAGAAAACGGAATTTATGTGTGGGCACGTTTCAAAGACGAGCATAATTGGGCTGGGTGCAATTTTGGAAAAAACTTTGTGCACGTTGAGCGCGCGATTCAAGGAGAGAAGCGTGTTATTAAAGGTATTCGTGATAATATCGAATATCCTGTGGGGGATTTTGAGGTTGCTGTGAAAGCGTATGGGAGAAATGTTGAGTGTATTTTAAATGGAGAAGTCATTGTCCGCAGTTCATTCCTTGAAGAAGAATTATCGAATGGTGGAATTGGATTTAAAACATGGGACGAGAGAGAAAATAATAGTGAAGTAATTATCAAAGAAGTTCATGTCGAAGAAATTAAATCTGAAAACAATGATTAGTTAATGATGCTTTTCAGCTCTTCGATTTCGAGCGGTTTTACAATGTGATAATGAAAGCCTGCTTCTTTTGAGCGGATTTTGTCCTCTTCTTGTCCATAGCCGGTAAGTGCGACAAATCGTGTGTTGCAAAGATTAGGATCATTTTTTAACTTCTTTGCAATTTCATAACCATTCATATCTGGCATTCCTATATCAAGAATAAGATAGTCAGGTTTATATAAAGGTGCTTCAGTAAGTGCAGAATGAGCATTGTGTAGGATGCGTGTATTATTACCTAATTTCTTTAGTAGTTTCCCGAGTGAAAGTGCGGCATCTTCATTGTCGTCTACAATCATGATGCGTTTATTACCTCTTGATTCTTGGATTGTGTGTTGGGCAAGAGGAGTTGTCTGTGGCGGGAGTGCATCTTCCTTCCTATGCGATTCAATGTTTGATAATGGGAAGGTTAAAATAAATTGGCTTCCTTTGTCTCTTCCATCACTTCTTGCTTCGATATTTCCTTTATGAAGCTCAGTAAGCTTTTTTACAAGCGTGAGGCCAATACCTAGCCCTCCATAAGAGCGAGTAAGGCTTTTATCTATCTGCATAAACATATCAAATATTGATTTCAGAGATTCGGATGGTATACCTATGCCATTATCTCTTACTTTTATCGTAATGGTCTCAATCTTCTTCACATCCTTCCTTGCTTCTATGTGAATTATTCCCTCGGGCTTGCTATATTTTGAGGCATTATTGAGTAAATTTACGAGGATCTGTTCTATCCGTAGAGGGTCTGCAAAAAGCATAAGGGGCTCATTTTTATGGAAAGAAGTGATAATTTTTTGATTTCGTGTATCTACGAGCGATTTTACAGCATTTACGGCATGTGCAATGCTTTCACGCACATCAATGTGCTGCTTGTGGATTTTAATTTTACCACGTGTAATCCGCGACACATCAAGTAAATCGTCAAGAAGTCGTGTTATGTTTCTAAATTGATGGTGGATTGTTGAAAAAGATTCTTTAATTTCCGCATCGTTTCTATTTTTCTTTAATTGCATATCGAGCATGTAGAGATTGTGTGCGATTGGGGCAAGGGGATTGCGTAATTCATGAGAGAGAGTTGCGAGGAATTCGTCTTTGGCTTTTATAGCTTTTTGTATTTCGTGATAGAGTCTTGAATTTTCCATGTATACGCCTACTTTATTGCCAAGCACTTCTGCAAGGCGTAGATCGTGAGCGTTGTATATATGCCTTGATTCTGCGGAGACGAATGTAATAGCTCCGAGGATATCAGTTTCGTGAGATAAAGATCGTATGGGAACTACTATAGCCGACACAAGTCCCAATTCTTTAACGATTTTCATGTGCTCATTATCATGAACTGCAGTATGGAGTATTGATTCAGTAATTTTTGGATAAAGTTCGGCTATGCCTTTTTTGATAACAGTTGCGGAGCGTACTTTGAGGTGATTATGAGGAGTGTAGCGCAGGAGTTCTTTCGCAAATTTCATTTTTGTCTTATCTTTGTGGACTACAAGTATGCGTTTTATGGATTCATCTTTTTTTAGAAGATCAATAATGCACCAGTTTGCGAAATAGGAATTGACGATTACATGCGCAAATTGAGGGAGTGTGATTTCGTAATCCAACGAAGAATTAAGAGATGTATTTGCATTCGCAAGAAGCGAGAGCGCTTGTTCGTGGCGTTTACGATCAGTAATATCGAGTATAAAGCACTGTGTGTGGAGGAAGGTATCTCCATCCCATATCGCGTTCGAATCAATAAGGACATATTTAACCGACTCATTTTTTGCAATGAGCTTTGCTTCGTATCCTTGGATTATTTTGCGGTTTCCGAGTTTCGCAAGTATGTCATCGGGAACTGATTTATCCACATGAAATTCGCGTATGTTGTGCCCTATGTATTCTTCGCTCTTGTAACCGAGAAGTTCCATGTCGGCTTTGTTAGCCCA
>MHJO01000003.1:5302-5472 GCA_001818015.1 Candidatus Harrisonbacteria bacterium RIFOXYD1_FULL_40_9
GATGCCGATTGCGGCATTGGTCATAAGTTTTAAAAACCCTTGATTTTCCGCGTGCAATTGTGGATGTCGAGACTTTAAATGCATAGAGAAAATACTTTACCACCATGCGTTCTTTTGTCAATCTAATTTAGATGAATACTCTTCTTCTGAATTAATTTGTTGTAGCGGAG
>MHJO01000003.1:5500-7780 GCA_001818015.1 Candidatus Harrisonbacteria bacterium RIFOXYD1_FULL_40_9
ATGGACGAATGTTCTGGCGTATTTTGTTTTCTATTGAGCTTTGATCATTATTAATTTTTTTTACTCTTATATATTGGACACTCTTCGTGATTCTCTTTGGAGTTCACACAAGAACTTCCTCTCACGGAATGCCTCTTTTTTTTGAATTAACTATATTAATAATACGAATGAGAAATGAATAAAATATGAAATGGTATCTGCATGACTCTATTAAATAGTTGGGAATCTTACTGTAACTCGTGTTCCTTTATTTGAAGCACTCTCAATTGCAATAGTTCCGTGATGTAATTTTACTATCTCTCGCACAATGGCAAGTCCAAGGCCAATGCCTTTTTGTCTATTGCCGATTGCCGGATACTCATATTTAAAAAATGGCTCGAATACTCTTGTTATTTTATCTGCCGGAATGCCGATTCCGGTATCCTGCACAAAAAGAGTAACTATTTTTTCTTTGTGGTCGAGAGTAATTGAGGAAGTTATTGTGCCACCACTCTTGGTAAATTTAATTGCGTTTGTGAGGAGGTTAGTTATGAGTTCCTCGATAGCTGTTGTATTGCCTCTAATGTGTGTGTGTGGTGCGTGGTTTTCTGCGGCAAGCGTGATGCCACTTTTAAGTGCAAGGGGACGCATATTTTCTGTAATACGAGATAATATTTCTCCCGGGTTTATGGAATGCATGGGCAATTCATGTGTTTCTTTGTCGTATTGTGCGAGATTTAAAAGATTTTTGAGCATTTTTGACATTCTATCGATCTCAGACACAGTGCTTTTTAGAATTTCTGTTATTTCTGGGGGAGTGTTGGCTTCATTAAGAAGCGCTATTTCTGAATTTGTTTTGATTATGGAAATCGGCGTGCGTAACTCATGGGACACATCAGCAATAAAGCGTTTTTGTGACCTCATAAAATTACGGATTTGTCTAAGGGCAAACAAAGAAATAAAATAGGCGATAATCGCAATGCAAATTGCTACACTGATATAGAGATAAGGATTATCTATAAAATAGAAAAGAATAGCGCCACATATGGGTAAGATGATAGTAGATGTGGCAAGTTTAAGGCGAGCGCGGAAAAAGGGATTATGCCTTAATTCGGTAGCCAATGCCTCGAACCGTTTCGAGAATCTTTTCGTCATGATTATTGTGATTCAGTTTTTTCCGCAAGTTCTTGATATGGACATCAACGACGTTGCTAAAAGAATCAAAATTAAAGTCCCATACATGGCTTAGGATTTGTTCCCGTTCTACGACTTCATTCGGATGGCGCATGAGATATTCAAGAAGTCGGAATTCCTTGAGCGTGAGGAGAATTTCAGTTCCACCACAGAGCATACAGAAGGCCTTTCTTGTGTTGGTATTAAGACTAAGACCTTGTGTGCGGAGTTCTGTGGGTAAATTGTGCTCGGGCCTTCTTAAAAGCGCTCGTAGCCGAGCCAAGAGTTCTTCAAACGAGAACGGTTTTACGAGATAATCATCAGCTCCGCAATCGAGAGCTCCTATTTTGTCCTCCACTTCGTCTCGGGCGGTCAGTATGATAATGGGTGTTGTAATGTTCTTTTCGCGAGCATTTTTACATATAACGCTTCCATCTTTTCCTGGAAGCATAAGATCAAGAATAATGATGTCATAATCTTGCGAATGGATTTCGATTCTTCGTTCTGCGGACTCGCCATCAGTCACGTAGTCTACGGCATATCCTTCTTTTTCAAGACCTTTCTTGAGTGATTTGGCGAGTTTTTCTTCGTCTTCCACAATAAGAATTCTCATGGAGTTTGATTAAGTGATTTTTTTAAGTATTAATTATTTTTTCGAAACTTTTTTAAGTTAAGTATCAAAGGAGTGAATTTATGATGAAAAATTCATAAAGTTGCCTCGGCCGAGTTCATAAAACTCACGAGGCCATCATTCTAATGGAAAAGATAAAAAATGTCAACAATTTAAAGCTATTTATCCACATGTTATCTCGCTTCCTTATCGCTTATACTTAATGTAAGCGTGTAAATGAATACACGCGAGCTATGTTTTGGAAGGAAAAGAACAAAGATCCCGGAGGAAAGTCGCATAAGAATCGAAAGTTAATCCACGCAATTTCTGCAGTGGTAATTTCGCTTTTTGTGATTTATGTAGGAGCGTACGCAGGCAACTTAACTCCTTCTGCAAATCCTGCTTCCACGATGTATACACTCACGCAATTATATAACTCAATTGCGGGTACTTTTGATTCCTCGGCAATTACTGCAAGTTCCACGGGAAGTATTATCGAGCAATTGAAGTATATTGCG
>MHJO01000003.1:7830-8168 GCA_001818015.1 Candidatus Harrisonbacteria bacterium RIFOXYD1_FULL_40_9
ACTTCCCTCATCGCCGTCTCTTTTACTATCAGTGCCACCAACAACCTCCTCCACTGGATCTTCAAATCAGAACAATAACAATCTCGTTGCAACGTTGCAGCACTGCAGCGATGTAGCGCAGTTCTAATCCGTGCTAAAATACTTCCATGATCGTCTACCTTGCGCAAATCATCATCGCCTCCTTGCTTATTGTCACCATTCTCCTCCAATCCCGAGGCTCTGGTTTGGGTGGCGCCTTCGGCGGCAGCGGTGGCAGCTACCACTCTAAGCGCGGCCTGGAAATAGTCCTCTTTCGCGCCACCATCATCCTAGCCGTCCTCTTCGCCTTCACCTCCCTC
>MHJO01000004.1:0-4762 GCA_001818015.1 Candidatus Harrisonbacteria bacterium RIFOXYD1_FULL_40_9
ATTTTGGGAAAATAAATGCCGTATAACCTCCTGCTTTATTAATATACCCTCAAGTCCTTGGTCCGCCTCGTCTGGTGGATAGCCTGATAATATCCAAAAATATGACTCTGGAGATGTCCCACCACTAAACCCAACCGTGGCTGGCGAACCCCTATTGGATAGTAATTTACCAGTTAAAGTAACAGTAAATGTACTTCCAACCTTATGCCCATCCTCTGTATTATTATAGGTTTTAGCTATATTAACAAGTGGGGCTGGAATAAGTTTTTTACCATCATATGTTACGGTTGCCATATTATCATTTCCAATATTATATTAATAGCCATGTGTATATAACTTCAATGTTTGCGTCACGGTATCAACCACATTTGGAATCACCAACGGTATATTTGAATTTACCCCAATAGAACCTTCAACAAATAGCGGAATATCATCGTTAATATCTGCACCACCATTTATAAATAATGGTATTATGTCTAAAACATAATCGTTGCGACCAATATATAGTGTTATACTACTCGATAATGGTAAGGCTCCATCGGTAACACCATCTCCAATTATTAGCAGGGGAATGTAATCAGATGTGGATAATGTGGATTGTTGTAAAAATAGTGGGATATAATTTGAGGCAAACGGATACGACCCTTGTATAAATAGTGTAATAAAATCATCGAATCCAGAAATAACATCAATAGCCGAACTTATTACAGAATCAGAATCAATATTGGAAACTATACCTACAATCAATGATGTTTCATTAATTATACTTGACACACCCTCTATGGTTGCGCCAAGCTGAACAACAATTATAACATCTAAGTCAACAACAATTTCACTTGTGCTAACTAACGACGCCCCCATATATATAATAAAGGATAAATGGGCGTTAATTCCAGATATTGGGACTATATTACACGACAAATCTATCGTTGAATAAACAAAAGCCCCTATTGTAGATACACCGTCAATAATACCATTTATTAAATAGGTAGTATTACAAGACGAAGATATACTAGACTCACCAACAACAGAACTTTCATAACCGATAATCCTATATAAATCGCTTGTTGTAATTGTGGAATTACCGACAATACTCAATGACTGTACATCAATAATAATTCCTACTTCAGCAGAAATTTCAGACGAATCTACTAACGAACAACCAACGTACTGATTAAATGATAATAACCCACTAATGGTAGAAGACGAATTTACAACTGGTGATAAACCACATATAACCGATAATGACTGTAATAGACTTGTTGCACTGTTAATATCTACAGATAATGAATATACTGCATTCGCCGTTATTTGTATGTTGGAAGCACTCGAAATAATACACGAATAACTAGCAATACTATTTAATCTATCCACTTCTATGGTAGACACACCGTTAATTATTGCCGCAATCTCTATATAATTCGGTGGAACATATATATTTAGAGATGTAAAAACATTGTCATTATAAAGTGTGCCGGAAGCTGTAAGGGCATAATTTGTATTTGCGTAACCCGAAAAATTAACACTTGGATAACCAGTGGTATTACCCCACATATCCCAAAGATTTTTAAATACATAATCAGAAAGTATAGGAGTTGAAAGTGTAGAGGGTGTGCTAGCAACAAAACTGCCAGCAGAAAGCCAAATTTCATAATCGTATTGGGCAACAAAAAGATAAGCCGCAATCGCATTCGTACCACTAGAAAACCTTACTCGAATACGATTGGTTGTATTATCTGGAGTCTCCGTACCATTTTCCGAATAATATGCGTTATTGGCATCAGAGGATATTTTGTACAAATAAACAATATCATACTCAGATAACCCTTGCCACCCATTCCAGGATTGACCCAAAATAACGGATATAATATCAGGAAATGACACAACAGACATTTGTTACCAACTCCAATTCCATTGTGACAGTTTTATTTGATTTACAGGCGGTGATGTTTTAGATATCTTAGAAATTTGATGTATAGAAAAGGCTTGTTCTCTAGTGAGTATTTTACCATTACAATTAACATAATTAACAGTTAAATCACCCAAATCAGCAGGACGATGAATAATATATACCTCTGGCGAAATCTCATATCCTTCACATACCTGTGGGTGCCATCCGGTTCTAAGGCTTGTATTGGCAACATTACGCAATTTAGTAAGAAAAACATTGTCTATTAATAATTTCCTGGCTATATCAGCGTTTATTAGCCAACCCACAGACGGTTCATACCATCTGACCTGTTCTAATTTATTATTTTCTAATTACATTCGACCATTTATTGAGCTTTACGCTTTGCGACCAATCCCTGTGTCTCATCTCCTACGACATACATAAAACTACGTATAGGAGAGCCAAGAATATATACCAATTGAGTAAGAAGCACTTCACGACTCGGCAATTGAGCGATTGCTTTAAATTGAGTCTTATTCACAAAATTTCTCATATCAACTTCATATGCTCCTGTTACCTGAGGGACTTTTGCGAGAGATTTAAAGAGCTTGTGTATTGGCCCCGCAATATCCGGCAATGCAGCAGAGGAGAAAACTATCCCCACCTGACCAACAAGCACATCCTCGCTCATTTTAATACCTGCCTCATCGAGAACGCGAGAAAGAAGACTTTTCTTGATTACTTGGAAATGTGATCCCAAGGAACGAGCAAGTACCCTTAATTTACTTAAATCTTTCACGCCTATGCTCCCGAAGTTAACAAAACAAAGGGTTCGAGCATTCTTTGCATCATTACGCACCTTTTCGATAATTGTTGTTTTTTGTGTTTTTGTAAGTGCCATAAAATAAATAAAAACGCCTTCTGCAGACGCTTAATAATAAAATCAGCTTTCCTCGACAGGTCTTAGAGCATCGCATGCCTGTTGTCTACAGATTAAATTCTTTATAGCGCATTTCCACTCATTCGTCAATGCGAAGCAAATATTATGACGGATGACTTGCAAAAAGCGGTATGGGAACATTTCTACAGAATTGTTTTCAATATCACACCAAACTCTTCGCCCATCATGTTCACTATGACGAAAAAGAAACACGAGCCTTACGCCTCATTCCAGATTCAATGATTCGATCCAGTAACTCACAAAACTCAATCCCTGCCACCTTCGCTTCCTGCGGAAGTAGGCTCGTCTCCGTCATCCCAGGAATAGTATTAATTTCAAGAACATACAATTGCTCTTCCTTATTTTGAGTCAATATTATATCTGTTCTCGAAATTCCTTCCGCATGGATAAGCATATGAGCACGAAACGCTATTTCCTGAATTCTCTTTATGTAATCCAATGAAATACGAGGAGGAGTTACTTCTTCACTGCCACCTATTTCGTATTTTGATTTGTAATCAAAAAATAATCCTTTTTTAGGAACAATTTCAGTTGGTGGAAGTGCAAAGGGTTTTCCTTCTTTGTCTTCAATAACTCCACATGTAAACTCTCTTCCTTTAATAAATTCCTGAAGCATGATTGTATCTGAAACTCGGAATGCTTCTCCGATGCCATTTAAAAATTCCTCATTATTATTACAGATTGTAATTCCCACACTCGAGCCTCCATCCACAGGCTTTACCACAATTGGATATCTTAGGTCATGCGCAATTCCACCTATCTCGCTTCGTGTAAGCACAACTGTTTTTGGTATTAAAAGTCCTCCTGCTTCAAAAATTTCCCCCGCCCTCACCTTATCCATCCCAAGGGCGCTAGCTTTTGCATTAGAGCCAGTAAATGCAATTTCCGCATCTTCAAGAAGTTTCTGAATTGTGCCGTCTTCGCCGTATTCTCCATGCATCGCAATAAAAACAATATCCACGTTATCGCTTTTCAATTTCTGCATCCCCCTCTCTTCAACAACCACCTCGCCATCAGGAAATACCCACATCCGATCTTTCCGTATGGTAATAGGCGCCACCTCATACTTGTCTCTTTGTAACGCGCTTATAATTTTATTGCCTGTTTTTAAAGAAACTTCATGCTCGCTAGAAGGCCCGCCCATAAGCACTGCTACTTTATATAAATGTTTCATAAATAAATTCCTTAATTTATATGATACTATATATGTTATTTTTCTTCTTTACAAAACCTTCTCGAACTAATGCAGATAGGTTTTTTTCAATAACATCTTCCCCCACTGACTGTAATTCATTTTTTATCTCCTCTTCTCCTTGAGCCTTCTTTAATATTTCCTTTAAAATCCAGGAACGAACTTCTCGATTTGAGCCCTTAAATGGCGACTGTCTGCGATAATGCGTACTTTTATAATTAGGATTTCCATGCTTATTTTTCAACATCGCTCCGTAATCCATAAGTGCATAATACCACTCACGAGGATTCTCTTTATCAAGAGTCTTTTCTATACATTTGAGTAATTCTTGATCATTGATCATCCTTTTTGTCTTCTTAAAAAAACAATAAATAAAAACAGTGCGGATATTAGTTTCTATAAATGGCACTGGAATATTATATGCAAATGCAGAGATAGAGCCAGCAGTATTTATGCCAATCCCATGTAATTGAATCAACGCCTCAGGATTGCGAGGCACATTGCCTTTATACTCAGACATAATAATCTCTACGCTTTTCTTTAAGTACATACCACGACGATTATATCCAAGCCCCTGCCATTCTTTTAGAACCTCTTCAAGTGAAGCATTTGCGAGTATATCTATGATGGGAAACTTCTTTAAAAAAGATTCGTATTTTGCAACTACCCGAGATACCCGCGTCTGCTGCAGCATGATTTCAGATACCAATATATAATA
>MHJO01000004.1:4826-5064 GCA_001818015.1 Candidatus Harrisonbacteria bacterium RIFOXYD1_FULL_40_9
TTCTTAACCTGAACAAAAGCCACAAAAAATGTGGTTAATATTCTTGGCGGAGACGGGAGGATTCGAACCTCCGATCCCGAAGAACGGGATACCGGTTTTCGAGACCGGCGCTTTCAACCACTCAGCCACGTCTCCATTTTTCTATAATACCTTCTAAATTCAAAAGGCGCGCTCTCACATACGCGCGCCTTATAGCACTAAACTATCGTGCTCTGTGAAGTCTTCCTGACTTTTTCAC
>MHJO01000005.1:0-1590 GCA_001818015.1 Candidatus Harrisonbacteria bacterium RIFOXYD1_FULL_40_9
ATGATCTGGTTGCGGCTTATTTGATAAAGCCAACTTGAAAAAGGAAATCCGCGTTCGATGTATGCAGCTATATTCTGCCACGCTTTCATGAATACAAGATGAGTAATGTCTTCAGCCTCTTCCCTGTGACTTACTTTAAAGTACACAAATCGGTAGATTTGAGGCAGATAGTGATCATAAAGAGCTCCAAATGCAAGAGAATCGCCTTGTTTAGCCCTTTCTATTAAGTTTTTCTCGTCATCTTCTAACATAATAGAACGAAATAAGGGCTTCATTTGGTACGCGCATCCCTTATTCACAATTTTTAGAATTTTCTGCCTTTTATGTCAAATTACACTTGCTCTTATTCGTTAAGTGGAGCGGGTGACCGGAATCGAACCGGCGTATCCTGCTTGGAAGGCAGGTGCACTAGCCACTGTGCTACACCCGCAATGTGTTTTTATATCCTAATACGATATACAAGAAATTCCAATGGTATCTTGATGTCTGTTGATTATTTTCTGAAAATTGTCTAAAAATAATCTATAGGCAGTACGTGCATCATCGCACCCTCTATGAATAGCTTACTTTTTTTACGCACTCTCGGAAAAAATAAAATTATTATTGCAGTAGGCGCATTGCTTTTATTTAGTTATTGGGGACTTGATTATTTCTACGCAGAGGAACGGATAGTGCCTCAGGCTTTTAAGGAAGCTCGGGATCGCAGTATTTCGCTCACTGCAGATATTGTGGCACTTGTCAGTACATCTTCTAATCAACTTGAAGAAGTGGCGCGCGAAGACGAACAAAGTAATACCGAGAGTGCTCTCGCTCTTATTGCTGACACTCTTCTTTTGAATCGAAATGCTCAAGAACGCGCAACTCTTCTTGCAAGGGATCTTGAAGTAATGGCGCAAAATTTAAATGGTATTTCTCCGGTGCATGCTCAGCGGGTGGCAACTGCCGCAATGAGTGCGCAGGTGCTTCTTGTGAGTCATCTTATTACCTATAACGATTATTCAAATCAATTATTAGAAACACTACGTTCAAAGCTTTTTGGCGGGGGAGTGGGAAATGTAAAAGAATTAGCATTGAAGATTAATAACGAGATCGAGGCGGTAAATGCACTAAATGCACAGTTTACTCAGGTTACATTGCAGTTTGAGGGGTATCTAAGATAAAATTCAAATCATTGGTCGGAGAGCCGGGATTCGAACCCGAACTACATGCTCCCAAAGCATGCGTGCTACCATTACACCACTCTCCGGTACGAATATATAGTACGGTGGATTCATATTTTTGGCAAAGGAAAATGAAAATACCACAACGTTCTTGTGTGGTGTTATTATATTCTTGTTCTTAATTTCTCCATCCATTTAATCTTCTAATTGCGCCATTCGGATCATGTATCTCTGGTTTGATTTCGATGACATCTATTGAATCAAGAAGGTTTTGTATCGGTACAATATACTGAATATAGTCTGCCACAAAGAAAAATTTTCCATTTCTTTCTTCGATTTCTCCATTAATCGTTTCTATGCTTCCTCTAATCACAATCCCACGATGATCTCGAGCGATTTCTTTTATATCTATCTCTTCTCCTAAAATATA
>MHJO01000005.1:1653-8912 GCA_001818015.1 Candidatus Harrisonbacteria bacterium RIFOXYD1_FULL_40_9
TCTTCCTCGTAGCCCGCATCTGTTATTGTCGTGAGTCATTTCGAGCCTTTCTTTTGTAACGGACTGGAAGCAATAATATCTTAAAAAGACAAGAAAAGCAATTACTTTTTTGAGGTTTTGTGATACATTGTTTCTAGGTAGCGAGAGCGAAGTGGGCCCCCCTAGCTCAATGGATAGAGCAACACCCTTCTAAGGTGAAGATTGAGGTTCGATTCCTCAGGGGGGCACTAAATACCATGAAAGGCAAAAATAGTATTATTCGTGATATACAATTACTCTTTGAAATTGGTACTCTTCGTCATGTAGGCAGAGTATGGCATCAATTTTTAGGTCCTTATACTGCTAATTGTGCGGATCATATATTAAGAGTAGCGTGGATTGCACTTACGATTGCAAAGCGGGAGAAAATTTCAGATCATACGAAGATACTTAAAATGGCTCTTGCTCATGATATTGCAGAAACAAGAACAGGCGATGTTCATTATCTTTCCCGTCAATATACAAAGCGCAATGAAGAAAATGCAATGAGTGACATATTAAAAGATACGATTCTTGAACATGAAATGGTGGAATTATCTAAAGAGTATGAAGAACGCAAGACTATAGAATCAAAAATTGTAAAAGATGCAGACAATCTTGATGTTGAATTTGAATTGGCAGAGTTACGATGGATGGGGCATTCATTGGGAAGTGTGTGGACAAAGAATAGAGAAAAGCTGGTGTATCCCCACCTTTACACAAAGACTGCGAAGGAATTATGGAAAGGCATCGCAAAAGCAAATCCTCACGATTGGCATCTTCTTTCTCCGCGAAATCGGTTTAGGGGTGGCGATTGGAAAAGAAAGTAAAATTCTTGCGTTTCCTGATTGCGCACGTTAAAGTAAATCTTGCGAGTTGCCGCGGTAGCTCAGTGGTAGAGCGCATGCCTGAAGAGCATGGCGTCGGTGGTTCGATTCCGCCCCGCGGCACAGTCCAATTACTCTAAGGCTTCGGACTGCGGGTACAATTGGATGTATGGAGGCATTGGTGTAGTGGCAGCACAGCAGTTTGTGGCACTGCTAGCACCGGTTCAAATCCGGTATGCCTCCCTTTATATAAGATATTTATTTTCGGGTATAATTAAAATACTGGAGCTACTTCAGTATTTATGCCTGAGAAAATAGAGCATTCTCGTGAACATGAAAATCTTTTTGATCTCTATAAAAACAGAGGAAGAATTGATATTAGTGAATATAATAAAGAAGAACTCGACGAACTATTTCGAGAATACAAAAATCGTTTTAATGAATTAGATGAGACTGCGCAAACAGAAATGTTTGAGCAATTTTTGCTTACGGGTACATGCACCGAAGAAGAAGCAGGAGCGGTGATTGAGTTATTAAGCGATACGCAAAAGAAAGTCATTGGAGAATTTATAGGCAAAGTTATTGAACCGGGACGCTACGTGAAGGCATTTCATGCTACGTGGAGATATTTGGATGATGTTCGTCTTTGGGAAGAGTTTAAGAATAAATTCACCGTGGAGCATCCAAAGGCAGTTATTATGGTTGCTCCGTTTATAGATTTGAGTTGTATTACCGTAGAAGATCCCGAGAGCGAATCTAAAAGAAATATTCTCGGAGTGTACGGGAATAACTTTGAAGCTGCGAAGGCGATCCTTGAAGCATCGCTTGAGGCATATCGCGGAGACGATTTCGATTACGGATTTAAGTCTGTCATCGATTTTTATAAAGAAACATATCCATACGTACTTTTTCCGTATCTCACGCACCTTGTTGATCTGCTTCTTATAAGCCGCGAGGAAGCGAAAAAGTTGTTTATGGGAGAAAATGCCAATGGGAGAACTATTTTTTTCAATAAACGATTTTACTTGAATCAAAAAGAAAAAGAAAAAGAAAAAAAACTCATAGAAAAAGAACGACATATTTTTAAAGATGATCAGAAAGCAAGCAGTGATTTTTATACAGTTGTTGGCGATAGAGCATGGGGACTTTTAAAAGAGCAGGGAATTCTCGAAGCTCATGCGATGGAGCGTGCGCTTCGTCATATGTTTCACGATAGCGATATGTGGCTTTCGTGGTTTAGCGACGAGGAGCGCAGTGCATTATTGAGAAACTATATAGAGTGCAGTATTCCCATTTATCGCATCGTTCGAGAATTGCATTTAAAAGATAATGAGATAAGGGAATTAATGGCAGATAATATGGCGCTTATGGATGTGTCGTGGGTTAATGATTTATCGGATCTAAGGACATTAATTGATATGAATATGGAGCCTCGGGCACTGCAATGGCTTACGTTTCTTATTCGACAAGATGGTCTCAATAGTCTCCTTGTGAGGGATTTTATGCTGAATCTTGAAAATATTTTACCTCTTTTTAGTAGTGTGAATCAGAAAAGAATAATCAATACACTTAATACGCACCATCCGGAAGCGTGGCTTAGGCGTCTTGATTACGTGGTGGAATACGAGCCTTTGCCGCTCAAAAATATTTTTGCAAAAACTGGAAACCACGAAAGATTATTTCTCTCTCGGTATAGGAGCGTAATGCATTATGTGGGACTTATGGAGAAGGAAGGTAAGGAGATTGGAATTGATAGGGGAGAGTTGCGCGCTATCGCTCGTAGAATAATGGATCGCGAGAGAGAATTAACGTTGGTATTTTATGACGTGTTTAGGGATATATACACCAAGGAGGAAGCCGATGTCTTTATTAAAGATAGTATTGTAAACGATGAAGGAGGGCGGTTTTTAAACGAGATAGCATATTTATGGAAGGTGGATGCAGGAGGGAAGGGAATATGTGATCCGCGAAAATATAAAAATGAAATCCGTGATGTCATCGAGAAAAATCCAATCCAATCTCTTGATGCGATATGCAATGTGCGCGGGAGTTGGGATATGCTTATTGAGCTCTTTCCTTCTCGTGAGCGCTTTAGGCTCTTAGTTGATAATATTGCTTCTTTTGATTTTCTTTATTTCATTGACACTTCCAATGAAGAGTTCCTTCTTGACGCTCTAGAAAACCCACGCTTATTGAATTCATGCATTGATGCAATAATCAAACTTGAAGATGGGGCAATACTCGGATCATTTCTTGAAAAAATAGTTCATTTCATAGGAAGTCATAAGTATACTAGACAAGAAAGCAAGGCACATAAAGAAAAAGACGCAGGGGATATGTGGAAAAAGAGAATGCTTTTTCCTTCTGCATTTCAAACAGCATCCCTTGCTAAAAATAGACTTCTAGAAGCTTTCAGAAATATATGCAGAGATAAGAAATTTGCTGTTTTCGAAAGCGATATGGCGAGGAGTGGAGATATCGATCTTAGTGAGTTTATAGAGCGTGATATTGCTGCCTATGCTCGATTATTTCCGGATATAATGAGTCACGAAGAAGCGCTTATTCTTCCCCACGAGAAGTACGAAGAGATAATCGAATCTCGACTACGAAGCTTTGTGTTTTTGAAAGGAAGGCATGGCAAGGAGCTTTATTCAAAAGAAGCTATTAGTCTCTCGATAAAGGAGAAGATGAACGCCATGAATCCTTTTTCTGGCGTGGAGGGAAAAGAGAGAATTGAGGATGATTATTATAAGGTGGTGCTGCGAGGCGTGGAGGGGAACCCATTTTTCCCGTTATACGAGAAGCAACTTAAGAAAATTGCTGCAGAGGAACTTAAAAAATATGGACCGCGGCGACAGATCGAATATTTCACGCCTCATAAAAAATTTGAAGAGCTTGTGCGTCGTATCGGTTTGCTTGGGTCGTCGGACCGTGTATGTGAGCGTCGGGCAGAAATTATGGCACTCCCAATTCACGAAAGAGAAATACTTATAGATGCGCTTCAAGTAGTGCTTATACATAGCATTGATGTAGATGAAAAAGAGTTCTTTAATGAAGCATTAAACGATATAGGAGAGCGTATTTCTCAGGCACAAGAAAAACTTTGGGCTTTAATCACTCATTATTTTGGGGATGTCTTTGAAATTGAGGGGATGCATGGCGGTGGGTCATTGAAAAGTCAAGCATTATTTGCGCTCGGCACCTACTATCGCAAGAGTTGTAAGGGAAATCGCTTTATGAAAGAAAAAATAAAGGAAGTTGTATCTGTGGTGTTTCGCGGGAACTATAATAAATGGCGCGCATGGGGGAAAGAAGGAGTTTTGGAAGATATAGAAAAATCAATGAGATGCGAGGCAATGATAGAGGAAGGCATTCTCCCACGATCACTTACGAGGAAATTATATGATATATGGATAGAAGCCAGTAGTGTGGAATTTGATGATGTGTTGGATATAAAAGAAGGTGATATTCGAGTGGGGATAAGGGCAGTTATTGACCAAGCGATTGCAGATCAGCATATAAAAAATGAGGAATTAGGTCTTGATCGAGATGTAGTTACGAGTGAATATGAAACCATTTTTGCTCCTATTAAGGATATTCAGAAAGAATTGCAGGAGTTGCAGAAAATGCCAAGGGAAAATTTACGGGACGAAGAGAGACGTAGACTTCGGGAGCTTCAAGAAGAGCTCAGACACTATAGGGACGCGAGTAATGAGCGTATTAAAAATATTGAAGCAAGGCTTTATCTTCTTTGCCTTAAGAGTATAACAAAAGAAGAACTCTCTCGTAAATCAATTAAGGTTGGACGTGAAGATGTTGCGTTTACAAAAGTATTGCGAACATTGCGGGGGGCATATACCACAACACATCCCGAATTTCTTCACGATATTCAAAAGCTTGAAACAATATTATATGAATCATTCCAGAAGATGTTTGGCGGAGGTGGGGTATCGCGATCGAATCTCATCATCACAGACAAAATTGATTTCGAAACATACCTTAAAATTGGCGAAGAGCCTGTCGAGTCCTGTCAGAGCTATGATAGTGGTGGGGGACTTAATGTCGGATTGCTTTCGTATATAAGCGATCCCAATGTAAAGATTATACAAATTTATAATGAATCAAATACGATTATAAGTAGGGCTGTGTTGAGGCTCTTGGAGGATAAGGAAGGAAGTCCGGTGCTGTTTTTAGAGAGAATATATTCAGTAAACCTTCATGAGAAAATCACGAGTGCGATAAAAAAATTTGCAAAACGTAAAGCGCAGAGTATGGGGATTGAGCTTTATTCTCATAGCGCCGAAGGATACGAAGAAGGAGTAGAGAATGAGAGTGTGGATATATATAGTAGGGGGAGTAGAAGCCCATATGTATATACTGATGCAGGCGGAGGAAAAATGAGAAATGGTATATATGTGATTCGTAATGCTGCGCGAATAGGCTGAGTATAGTAGAATTATCATTAATAATTTGGCTACTTTTGATACTTCGTTACTTCTTGCACGTGTATGGGGAATTTTTATTATCATCGTATGCCTCGGATTTTTTGCGAATCGAACTCTTTACAAAAATATCATTGAGGATTTCAAAAAGCCTGGCTTATTGTATTTGTCGGGTTTTTTCACGCTTATTATAGGACTTTTAAGTGTACTGTATTATAACATTTGGACTGCCGACTGGAGAGTAATTATAACGTTACTTGGATGGATTGCATGTCTAAAGGGCAGTATAAGAATACTTTTTCCAGAGTTTGTAATTCGGATGATATCTAGGGTGGAGCACAGAAAGATGTTCTACGTTATTTCTTTTGCTCTTTCGTGCATGGTAGGCCTCTATCTTTTTCTTATCGGCTTTGGTTTTATTGAGTAGTGGCAAAGAAGAAATATATCATATATACAGAAGACTTTTTTGCGCAGTCTTCTTTTTTTGTTGCAGAACATATTCTTGGAGCATACTTAGTACGAAGGAATGGAGACCATGTTATTGAACGCATGATTACCGAAGTTGAGATATATGATGGGTTGGATGACCGGGCATCTCATGCATCGAGAGGCATAACTTTAAGAAATAAAATTATGTTCGGAGATCCGGGTTATTGGTATGTGTACCTCATTTATGGCATGTATTCTATGCTCAATATCGTAACTCGTGAAGCGGGATATCCTGCGGCACTTCTTATTCGCGGGGTGGAGGGTGCAAGTGGGCCGGGAAAGCTTACGCAGCTATATAATATTACAAGAGATTTTAACGGCATTCGTGCTGATTTAAAGTGTGGGTTATGGATTGAGGAGAAGGGAATCAAAAGGACTCGATATGCAATAGAGCGAGGGCCACGAATAGGAATCGATTATGCAGGGGAGATGTGGGCACAAAAACCATATAGGTTGTGCCTAAGAAAAAGAGTTTAGTTACGCGGAAGAACTTGTTGTGGTAATATTTTTGTGGTTTTATAAAAAAATGCATGATGAGGAACTAGATACTCTGATTAATAAAGAAGGGGAGCGTCAGAAAAGCACTCTTAATCTTATTGCATCGGAAAATTATCCATCACAAGAAGTGATGGATATTGTCGGTTCTTTGCTTATGAATAAGTACTCCGAAGGGTATCCCGGAAAGCGTTATTACCCGGGAAATATGTATTATGATGCAATTGAAAATCGTGCGATTGAGTTAGGAAAAAAAGTCTTTGGTCTTGGAGAAGAATGGCACCTTAATGTTCAGCCTTATTCGGGATCTCCTGCGAATCTCGCGATTTATTCGGCGCTTCTAAAACCAGGTGAAACATTAATGGCAATGTCGCTTGCTTCGGGGGGTCATTTAAGTCATGGACACAAAGTTTCTCTTACGGGGACATTTTGGAAATCAGTGCATTATGGCGTAGATGAGAAATCGGGACTTATTAACTACGAAGAAGTTCAAAGGATTGCAGAAAAAGAACATCCTAAAGTCATTATCTCGGGATTTACCGCATATCCTCGAAAAGTGAATTTTGAGGCATTTGGAAAAATCGCAAAAAGTGTGGGAGCATATCATGTTGCGGATATCTCTCATGTTGCAGGGCTTGTAGCAGGAGACGTGCATCCATCTCCATTTCCTTATGCAGATGTCGTCATGACAACAACTCACAAGACTCTTCGAGGCCCACGGGGAGCGATTATCTTTTGCCACAAGGAGCTTGCTTTAAGTATTGATCGTGCGGTATTCCCAGGGCTTCAAGGAGGTCCACATAATAATATTACTGCCGCGAAAGCTCAGGCTTTTTTTGAGGCGCTGGAGCCCTCATTTAAAGACTATGCGCGGCAGATAGTTCTTAATTCAAAAGCACTCGCCTTGGAACTTATGGATGCCGGCTTTGCTCTCATTACAGGAGGCACAGATACTCATATGATCCTTATTGATTTAAAGAATGTAAGA
>MHJO01000005.1:8924-18615 GCA_001818015.1 Candidatus Harrisonbacteria bacterium RIFOXYD1_FULL_40_9
GATGCGGAGCAATGCCTTGAGGCAATTTCTATTACTACGAATAGAAATAGTATTCCGGGTGATACAAGTCCATTTAAACCACAAGGCTTAAGGCTTGGCACTGCGGCAGTTACGACTCGTGGAATGAAGGAGGGGGATATGAAAAAAATTGCTGAATTTATATATCGGGCTCTTTTTAAAACTGAAAGCATGGAAATACTTAAAGAAGAAGTAGAGGCTTTCATCTCTCGATTTCCTTTGCGAAGATAACCCATGAATATCATTGACGGGAAAAAAATTGCGGGAACGATTATTAATCGATTAAAAAAGCTGCCTCGTGGGGGAAGAATTTTTGCTGCAATTATGGTGGGTGAAAATCCTGCATCGCTTAGTTTTTTAAAACAAAAAGAAAAAGTCGCACATGAGTGCGGAATAGATTTTCGTATATATACTTACAAAGAGGAGCAGTGGACAAATGACACACTAAGGCATGAAGTGGGGAGAATTTCTGCTCAAAAATCTGTGGGTGGCGTAATTGTACAGCTTCCATTGCCCGAGAAGTTTAATGCTCAATATATAGTAAATGCGATTGACTCAAGAAAGGATGTGGATGTATTAGGAGAACGTGCATTGGGATCATTTTATGCTGAGCGATCAAAGGTTGTGCCTCCTGCTGTTGGAGTGGTTTTCCGTATTATGGAAGAGCTCGCTATTAAAATTTTAGATAAGAATGTTGCGGTTGTGGGCTTAGGAAGGCTTGTAGGCAAGCCCATAGCTCTTTTTCTTATAAAGAAAGTAAGGAATCTAATATTATGCGATAAAAACAGTGACTTAGGGCTACTTCAGTGTGCTGATATTGTAATAAGTGGAGTGGGTAAGTCTCATATTATTAAAAAAGAGCATTTAAAAAATGGCGTGATCGTTATTGATTTTGGGTATTTTTTGGATGGAGGGACGCTTAAAGGTGATGTCGATTTCGATGCTTTATCGAATTATGCAGAGTACGCAACACCTACTCCTGGAGGCACGGGGCCATTACTTGTGGCAAAACTTTTTGAAAACTTTTATGCACTGAATCAGGTTTGACACTGCTTTGCCTATCTGCTTTTCTAAAATCAGTACTTTGAGGAGTGGCATTGAAAGCAAGGAGAAAAAAACTGAGCAAAGAGCATGTAGAATACATAGAGCCAGCTTCCATAGCGGTGGGTCGATTTATCCTTGATAGTGGATATATCTTGGGCGGTTCTTTTGGGTGGCCTTTGAGCTCACTCAAGGAACGCACTAGTTTTTTGATTCTAAAAGAAGGAAATCGAGCAAAGAAGAAAAGATTTTTTGTATTCAATTATTCTCCGCGATACATAATTCTTGGACGAGTTATAGTGTCGCCTAAGCAAGGCCAAGAAGAAGACTTTGGGTTATGCATGGTGAGTGTGGAAATATTCGGCAGGAGTAACCTTTCTTGCGTGAAGATTCTTGCTGAAAAAATTGCAAATCGTTTTGATGTGCGTGTACGATTACGCCTTGTTCAAGAAGAATTGAGAATTGGACCACGCGCAAAGAAGAATGATTGCGCCTCACTTTTTGTGGGAAGTGTTCCGTGTGGGCTCTGTGGATCAGAGGACTCACGTGAGCTTTTGGAGCACATAGGTACGAGAACGAGAGATGGGGATTACGTGGGTCTTCCTCATGGAAACTATTGTGTGGCATGCGTAAAACATGTAATAGATAAGCAAAAAAGACACACTAGCTTCACGGATGTGGGGATTTGGATTCTGATGCTCATTCTTTTGGTGACATCCTTTATAAATTTTTTAAGGATAATGAAATGAACAAAAAAAGCCCCGATCATGTATCGGGGACTTTCTTTTACTATTACTATGCGGTGACTAACATTATTTTCTTTTTAATCTCATCAAGTGTTTTCTTGTCTTCTTTTAGTTTCGCGCGAACATTATCGAATCCATTTCCTAATTTTTCTCCTTCAAATGTGTAACTTGCTCCTGATTTAGTAACAACTCCGCTTTGTACGCCAGAATTTAAGACGTCACCTTCATAAGAAATTCCTTCTCCGAAGAAAATATCAAACTCAGCTTGCTTGAAGGGCGGAGCTACTTTGTTTTTCACTACTTTTGCTTTTACTCTGTTGCCAACCACATCCTCTCCTTTCTTGACTTGGGCAATGCGTCTTATATCGATGCGTACTGAGGAGTAAAACTTAAGCGCCCGTCCACCCGGTGTTGTTTCAGGGTTGCCCCACATAATGCCAATTTTCTCCCGTAATTGATTGATAAAAATAATAAGCGTTTCGCTTTTTGAGGCAAGAGAGGTAAGTTTGCGAAGCGCTTGAGACATCATGCGTGCCTGAAGACCCACGTGTTGTGCTCCCATTTCTCCTTCGATTTCTGCGCGAGGAGTGAGCGCTGCGACTGAATCAACAACTACTACATCGATAATACCTGAACGGACAAGGCTTTCGAGAATATTTAAAGCCTCTTCGCCATTATCGGGTTGAGAAATAAGAAGTTCATTAATTTTTACCCCGAGGCGTCCTGCGTAATCTGGGTCCATTGCGTGTTCGGCGTCGATAAATGCAGCCTTGCCTCCTCGTGCTTGTGCTTGAGCAACGACATTAAGCGCAAGAGTTGTTTTTCCTGAACTTTCTGGGCCGAATATTTCCACGATGCGTCCCTTTGGAAATCCTGCTACTCCAAGGGCAAGATCAAGAGAAAAAGAGCCTGAGGGAATTACTTTAACATTTGTTTTCCGTGTTTCGCCAAGGGTCATGATGGCGCCTTCTCCAAATTTATCTCTTAGTGAGCTTAGGAGATTATCTAAATCTTGCTTCGGTTCTTCTTTTATCGGTTTAGTTGTTTCTTTGTTTATTTTTTTAATCATGGCTTTATTCATTTTCGCTATTACTCTCTTCCTTAGAAGAGGTCGAAAATGGCGGAGGATTATATATGACTTGTTTTACGACTTCTGTTTGTCTTCCTAGTATTTTTGTAGCTTTTATTTCTATTGAATTTAATCCTGGCTGTAATACAATTTTCTTTTCCCATGCGCCTTCCTCGTTTATGTTCACTCGTTCGTTGTTAATGATGAGTTTACTCGAAGTATCAAGTGTTCCACGAAAGAGAACGCTTGGTGTATTGAGAATAAGTGTCGCTGTGTCAGGATACAAAACATTCAATAGAGGTCGGCCAGTGAGGCTATTTAGGCGATAGCCGACATAGAGTACAAGAAGAAGACCAATACCGAGTCCTATTATTAAGCTTTTGTGTGCTGGTCTTTGCGCATATCGATTCTCGGGCATTTTATCTTTTATGCCTGCAGCTTTCAACTGAGATTCTTTTTGAAATAACGCCCATAATTCATCACTTTTAATTTCAAGAAGATCTGCGAGTTTTGCGATGTATCCACGCACATAGGGAGAGGGGGGGAGTTTTGATGCATCTCCTCGCTGTATAGCTTCAATGTATTTAATAGGCACATTACTCAATTCGGATAATTTCTCAAGTGAAAGGTTGCGATTCGCAAGCGCTTCGTCAAACATTCGATCAAATGTTGTGGGTTCTTTTATGTCCATAGTGCTCTACGTTATACAACATGCAATGAGTATTTATTGAATAAATGACGGAGGATTGCTTATTTCTTCATGCCCTCCTATAGGAGATGTATCAGCTTCAATAAATACTTCTCGAGGTTTTGCTCCTTCGCCTGGTCCTATAATTCCTTTGGATTCCATTATATCAAGAAGGCGAGCGGCGCGAGCGTATCCAACTTTCAATCGCCTTTGAAGGAGTGATGCGGAAGCTTTTTGAGCTTCTTTTACAACTCCAATTGCTTCATCAAGAAGATCATCGGACTCACCATCATCTGGAAGATTCTCAAGATCGAGCGGGGGAGCTGAAGGAGAATTCTGAATGGTGTTTGCTATTGTTTCAGTTTCTCCGGATATCGGCTGATTATTTTCTACAATAAAATCAGCAACACCTTGGATTTCTTCCTCGGTGATATAAGAACCCTGAATACGCCTTGGCTTTGAAAATGCCGAAGATGTGAAAAGCATATCCCCGCCGCCTAATAGTTTTTCTGCTCCTGCCATATCAAGAATAGTACGCGAATCAATTTGACTTGCAACCTGCAAGGCAATGCGCGCAGTGATATTAGCCTTAATAAGTCCAGTAATGACTTCCACTGATGGACGTTGAGTGGAAACAATGAGGTGGATTCCTGTTGCGCGTGCCATTTGCGCGAGTCGAACAATAGATCCTTCAATTTCGCGACCATATGAAGCCATAAGATCCGCGAGTTCATCAATAATCATAACAATATAGTGGAGTGGGGGGTTATGACTTTGGTTATATGTTTTAATGTCTCGATTACCTGCCTTAAGGAGAAGATCATATCGCCGTTCCATTTCAGAAATTGCCCACCTCAATACTCCCACTGCTTTTTTGCCTTCAATAACAACAGGGCAGATGAGGTGGGGGAGGCTTTGATATGTAGAAAGCTCCACTTTTTTCGGATCAATCATAATAAACTTGAGTGTTTCTGGGGAATTTTTATAAAGAAGGGAAACGATAAGTGAATGAATAGTTACTGATTTTCCAGAACCAGTTGATCCAGCAATGAGCATGTGAGGCATTTTGGTAATATCTGCAAAAATTGGATCTCCGCTTACATCGCGCCCTGCTACAAAACTCAATGGTCCAGAATTAATAAATTCAGGATATGCCATGAGGTTTCCGATACGAACAATTGCAGCGGTTTTATTAGGCACTTCAATGCCCACCAAAGATTTCCCTGGGATGGGCGCTTCTATTCTTATGGGATGTGCGGCAAGAGCAAGTGCGAGGTCTTGATTCAATGCGGTAATGCGTGAGAGTTTCACGCCTTCTGCGGGTTTTAGGGTATAGCGACTTACTTTTGGTCCAATACTTACCTCGCCCATTTCAGTTGCGATGCCAAAGCTTTCGAGTGTGCGTTTGATGCTGTTTGCATTTGCACGAAGGTCTCCTGCTGACGGCTTTTCGGTACTTGTCTTAAGAAGACTAAGTGGGGGAGGAACATAATTTTTAAATACAGGAGCTTTGCCTTTTACTGTAATTGTTTCCTCTTCAGAATCACGAGAGTCGTTTTTCTCTGATTTTTCTTTTTTCTCATCCTCTTGTTTCTTTTCCTCGCGTTTTTCAGGTTCTTTAGGGGATTCTCCTGCTATTTTAACAAGGGGAGTTTTTTCCTCTTCTCTATCTTCTTCTCTCTTTTTGCGAATTATTATATTTTTGAGGTTGATGGGAAGATTTACGATTGCAAGAAGAGAAGCACACAGCACACTCGAAAGAATGGTAAATGATGCGGGATATCCAAAGGGTTGTTCAATGAGACTTATTATATTGCCTGTTAGTCCTGCGCGTCCTGGAAGGACGAGATCCATGATGCCGAGTCCTGCAAGAATAAACACGCCACCTCCAATAAGGCTAATGCCTACAATACGGTGTCGATCTGAAGTAAGAAATATTACCGTGATAAGCACAAGGACGGCAGGTATAAGATAGTAACCTAAGCCAAAGAGACTATTAAATGCATTATAAAGAAGGGCTCCTACGGGTCCTGCTTTTTCGAATGCTGCTAGTGACAAAACGACTGCAATTCCGAAAAAAAGGATTGCAAGGACACTTTTTTTAGTCGCTGGGTGAAGTCGCTCTTCTTTCCATTCAATTAGTCTTTCTTTTTCTTCAAAATCCTTCTTTGAACGTTTCATGTCTTTAATTTAAGATCATTTTATGCATGATTTCAATAAGGTAGTATTATAAAAATACACAATCTACTCATGATAAATCCTCATATATTCAAAGCATACGATATTCGTGGAATATATCCCACAGAGATTAACGAGAATGCGATACATGAAATAGGGATAGCTTTCGGGCATTACTTAAAAAATGGCTTAGTTGTAATAGGTCATGATGCGCGGCTCAGTTCTTCTTCTTTATATAGTGCAATCATTAAAGCATTAAAGGGATACTCGAATGAGCTATCCATTATCGAAGGAGGCGCAATGACCACCCCAATGCTTTATTTTCTTGTGGGAAGAAGGGGAGCTGATGCAGGAATTATGATTACTGCCTCTCATAACCCAAAGGAATATAATGGACTAAAAATTGTAAAAAAAGAAGCAGAGCCTTTCTCGGGGAAAGATATCTATGCTCTTATAAATAATTTGAGCAATGAATAGTTATATTAACGAGTATATTGAATTCCTCCGTACGTTTATCAAGACAGAGAATGCTCTCATTTCTGTATTCGATGCATCAAATGGCACGACGGGTCTTATCGTAGAACCGCTTTTTTCGAAAATCCCTTTCGTTAGTGGATATTTTTTAAACACCGCTCTCGATGGAAACTTTCCGGCGCATGGTCCCGATCCACTTCGAGAGGGCGCTTTGAATGAGCTTAGTCGGGCAGTGCTTAGCAATAAGGCTGATCTTGGAATTATATTTGACGCGGATGGGGATCGGGTATTTTTTATTGATAATATGGGTACGATGATCGATCAGGATAGTGTGGCGTATGTTCTTATGAAACAACACAAGCCTCCTTATGTAATTGATTCAGGAACCGGATGGACCATAAGAGAACCTTTTAAAAATCAATATATCGAAAGCAATACGGGACATATATTTATAAAACAAGCAATGAGAGTGCACGATGCTTCTTTTGGCGCAGAAAGATCGGGACATTATTATTTTAAAGATTTTTTCTTTGCTGAGTCGGGAATTCGAGCCGCAATTGAAATGATTAATGTGGTAAGCGGACTTCGCGGTGAAGGTAAGACAATTCACGAATATGTAAAAAGTTTCTCTCATTATACAAGAGGAAAAGAAATGAATGTGGCGATAGGCGTGCATAACAGTGGCCACATTCTTAATGAATTTCTGGAATCATTTAAAAACGAAGCGCAGGAAGTAGTAATTACTGATGGCGTTACGATGCGGTTTGAAGATTGGTGGTTTAATATACGGCAGTCAAATACCGAGTCTTTAATGCGAATTAATACAGAGGGGCGTGATAAGCCTTGCCTGGAAAAAGGTAAAAAAAGAATTGAAGAAATAGTAGTACGACTCGGCTTAGGGAAGATGTTGTCATGATACTCGTGGTGCGTTAGAGTGGTCGGGTAAATGAAAAGAAAGGACACGTGTATTTATCTTGATTATGCAGCAACAACGCCGCTCGATGCGCGGGTATTTAGTGCTATGCAACCATACCTTACAATCCATTTTGGCAATCCTGGATCAGTTCATGTGTTTGGGCAGGAGGCGCTTGCGGCTATTGATAAATCTCGAGAAATAATCGCTCGATGCCTTCAAGTTGAGTTTAATGAAATTATTTTTACAGGCTCTGCAACTGAGGCAAATAATCTCGCGATTCAAGGAGTTTTGGAATATTGGATGCAGTATAAAAGAAAATCAAATAATATCGTGCCTCGTATTATTACGACAGAGCTTGAACACGATTCAGTGCGTGAAGTGTGTAGGGGGCTTGAGAAAAAAGGCGTCGAAATTGTATATCTCCCGCTTCACGATAACGGGACTGTGAAACTCGAAGCATTAAGTGAGGCACTCAATGATCGCACTATTCTTGTGTCTGTAATGTATGCAAATAATGAAATTGGGGTTATTGAACCAGTTCAAAAGGTTTCAGAAATTGTGCAACGTTTTAGAAATTCAAAAAGCGATGGGATATATCCCTTACTCCATACGGATGCAGTCCAGGCACTTCAATTTCTTGATTGCAAACCTCATGAGCTTGGTGTTGATCTTATGACTCTTTCCTCTCATAAAATATATGGTCCAAAGGGCGTGGGGGCATTGTATGCAAAAAATCAGAACAATAATGAAAAAAATATTGCTCCTATTATATATGGAGGTGGACAGGAATGGGGTATGCGGTCGGGAACGGAAAATACCTCTTTAATTGTTGGTTTTGCACATGCATTTGCACTTCTTGAAGAATTGAAGCAACAAGAAACGATTCGAATTACCGAATTACGTGATTATTTTTTAAAAAGGCTTCAGAAGGTATTCGGAAAGAGTGTTGTCCTTAATGGCTCTCTCCAAAATCGTATTCCCAATAATCTCAATATTGCATTTCTTAATCACGATGCAACAGATCTTATTGTTGCGCTTGATATAAATGGGGTTGCAGCATCCTATGGGTCTGCGTGTTCGAGTCGCGCGTGGAAACCTTCACCCGTTCTTAATGCGCTCGGCTTACAGTTGAAATATATTCGTTCGAGTATCCGTTTTAGCTTAGGAAGAATGACAAAGAGAAGTGATATTAATAGAACGATTACTATTTTAAAAAAGATCACGTCTCATGTTAGAAAATAAGAGAAATACGCTAATAATAGTGATATCTGTATGTATTGGTATGGTAGCAGGAGTAATACTCTCTATTTCTTCGGTGCGCGCAAATTTTATTCAGGATTTTTTTACGAAGGTAGTTCCCGAGAAGAGTATAAGTGCTCTTTCCGAAAACCAAGTGAGGCCTTATGAGCCGCTTCGAGATTCGTATGAGGAGCAGGTAATGAAGGCAGTAGAGCGCGCATCGCCTGCGGTCGTTTCAATTATTGTTTCTAAAGATGTTCCCGTTATTGAGGAGTGTTTAATTGATCCATTTTCCGATCTCCCTCCTGAAATTCGAGATTTTTTTGGAGATGGTCTATTTGAGTTAAGAAGTGAATGTAGAAGCGGGACTCGTCATGAAGACATAGGCGGAGGAACAGGATTTATTATAGGATCCGATGGTCTCATTCTTACCAACAAACACGTAGTTTCTGACGAGAAGGCAGAATACACAGTATTTACTAATGAGGGTAAAAAATTCACTGCACGTGTTACTGCGCGTGACCCTGTATTTGATATCGCATTATTAAGAATAGATGCTCTGGATTTGCCCACGGTAGTATTAGGAGATTCAGATGGTTTGAGACTCGGACAGGCTGCGATTGCAATAGGGAATGCCTTGAGTCAGTTCAGAAATACGGTATCGGTGGGTGTAATTTCGGGGCTATTAAGAAACATTGAAGCAGGGGGACGATCAGGAGTTGAATCAATTCAAGGAGTTATTCAAACCGACGCAGCAATTAATCCGGGGAATTCTGGGGGTCCACTTCTTAATTTAAAAGGTGAAGTTATTGGCATTAATACTGCTATTGTTTCAGGTGCTCAAAATATTGGATTTGCTATTCCCGTAAATCAAGCAAAACGTGGCATTGAATCAGTAAGGAGAACAGGAGATATTAAAGTTCCGTATTTGGGCGTACGTTATCGTATGGTTACCAAAGAATTTGCTGATGCAGAAAAGTTGCCCGTTGATTACGGCGCTCTTATTCGTGCAAATAGCGATGGACCTGCAGTTATTAATGATTCTCCTGCCTCACGAGGCGGCATACGCGCAGAGGATATTATTCTTGGGGTGAATGGAGTTCGGGTTGATGAAAATAATCCACTGGGAATGCTTATTCAACGTTATAATATAGACGATGAATTACGACTTACAATCATGCGCAATAAAAGAGAGGTTGAGCTTACTGTTAAGCTCGTTGAACGAAGCTCATAAATTAGCAGACTCTTTATTTGACTGCTAAAAACGGATATCTTATACTTTACATCAATGAAACAATTCAATCGTTTTACTATTAAGGCTC
>MHJO01000006.1:0-3149 GCA_001818015.1 Candidatus Harrisonbacteria bacterium RIFOXYD1_FULL_40_9
CCTTGGCTTAGATCAATGAGATATAAAAGCGCATAGAGTGCAGTACGAATACTATAAAGAGGAGTCGTTCGCTCTATGTGACGCACGACTTGTGCGCCTTCTTGTGGACAAAGGACTCGGAAGCCCATTCTGCGGAAGAAAGTATCAAGTTTAGTGATGGCAGTTGTTTTACCTGACGAAGGTGTGCCGCTTATTTCTACAAAAAAAGGTCGAGGGATGGAAAGGGGATTATGTCGTATATCTTTTCTTAAATATTCTTGAATTTTTTTCGCGTGTGATTCTTGGACTGTTTCGTCGCTCACGTAATCTCTTCGATAGGGTTTAGGAATGTCTTTGCGTAGAAAACTTCGATAAGTTGATTCCCGATTATGGTAACCATTTGTTGCTCGCTGTAATTTGTGGAGTCAAAAAGATAGAGATGCGGGAATTCCGGAGAAAGTTTTTCAAATGCGCGTTCGTGATATTCCTTTAATTCTTGAAGTGTTTTTGGATTCGTGGTGCGGCCAGGCTCTTTTGTAAGTGACGTCTTGTGTTCGCGCGCAATTGCGATAGCGGGATTGCATACCATAAAATAGACGGCATCAAGATATCGTGCAAAAAAATGCAGGAGAAAGAATTTCTGGTAGAGCTCGGCTTCTTCTTTAGTCATTTGTTTCTTGTCGACCCAGTAAGGCATCCAACAATAAGAGTCAAAAAGACAACGATCAAAGATCACGATGTCATAAAGATGTCCCTGACTTAGATTAATGAGAATGGGGAGTGCATAAAGCGCAGTGCGGATGCTATAGAGTGGGGTTGTGCGCTCAATGTGCCTAATTGCTTGTGCGCCTTCTTGTGGGCAGAGGACTCGAAAGCCTTTTCTTTTAAAAAAAGTATCAAGTTTTGTAATGACGGTTGTTTTTCCTGCTGAAGGTGTGCCGGTAATTTCTATAAAGAAGGGTCGAGGGATGCGTATTCTATTGTATCGTATTCCGCAATTTAATCGTTTCTGTAATGCAATACACTTTTCTTCTAATATTGATTCAGTGATCACCCACTCCTCCTTTGAAGTGCGTTGTCAAAGTACAGATTAACGTTTATTATAAATAACGTTATGGTGAACGCAATAGCTCGAGATGAGAAATTTGGAAAGAAAATTGGTTTTGATCTCGACGGAGTGATTGTGGATCACACTAAGGCAAAAATTTCTTTCTTGAAGGATCACGGCTTTGTCTTGAGTGAAAAAGAAGTGCAGGGAGATATCATTGAGAAGCTTATTCCTGAAGAAGTGGGGCATGCAATGAAACAATTTCTCTACGATGACTCGCATGGATCGCTTCTTTCTCCTCTTACGTATGGTGCAGAGGAAGTGCTTCACGAAGTTCATGAATCTCATGTGCCTTATTTTTTAATTTCTCGTAGAAAAAATCCTGAAGCTGCAATCAAGTTGCTTAAGGCTCGTGGCATATGGCCGATGTATTTTAATGAATCGAATACATTTTTTGTATTGAGTAAGGAAGATAAGAATATGAAGGCGAAAGAGTTGGAGATAAGTCATTATATTGACGACGAGCCGAGCGTGCTTGATAAACTTATTGATATAGAGCACAGATTTTTATTTGATCCTCGAGGCGCATTCACTCTCCTTCAGGAATATAGACGAATTGAATCATGGCCTGAATTCACAAAAGTAGTGCTTGTGTAGGGTATACTTCATTCTAGTTCCATCTGATTTCTTTTAATCAAATAAGAGTATAGTGTTTTTGCAATTCACTCAAACACGATACTTCTATTTCCTATGGACAATAAAAACTCAACTGTGATCTCGAAAACACGTGAAAAGGCCGCAGATTATATTGGCGCTGCGTTCGGCTTTGTTGCTGGTCTTGCTTGGAACGAAGCTATTACCTCACTTATTGAATACATACTCCCTTTTAATAAAGGAAGCGGAGGTATTGTTGCTCAATTTGCCTACGCAGTACTCATGACAATTATTCTCGTGGTGGTAATTACTATCGCTACACGGAGAATAAAGCCTTCTCTTGAAGAGTAATGCATTTTTCTCCATCATGAATATATGGCGAAAAGCGCAATGACGGATGAACAATTGAAGGAGCGCAAAAAGCGTGCACTTCAGATGATAAAAATACTTGAGAAGCTATTTCCTGAAGCGCACATTGCTCTTAACTTCGAAAATAACTGGCAGCTCCTCATTGCAGTCATTCTTTCTGCTCAGTGTACTGATAAAAAAGTAAACGAAGTTACACAATCACTTTTTCAAAAATACAAAACACTTGATGATTATGTAAATGCGAATGTTCTAGAATTCGAGAAAGATATTAAGCCGACTGGTTTTTACCATACAAAAGCAAAAAATATTCTTGCTGCTGCAAAGCTTGTCAAGGAAAAATGGGGCGGGGAAGTGCCGCGTACTATGGAAAATATCATGATGCTTCCAGGTGTTGCTCGAAAAACTGCAAATGTGGTATTGGGAAATGCATATGGAGTACGCGATGGCATTGCTGTTGATACTCATGTGCGTCGGCTTGCATTAAAATTTGATCTTACACGTCATGAAAATCCGGATAAGATTGAGCAGGATCTATTAAGGATTATACCAAAAAAATACTGGTTCCCATTTACATATATGCTTATTGATTATGGGAGGAGTGTGTGTGTAAGAAAAAAGCATCCATGCAAAGATCATCCACTTTCAAAAATTTTTCCTCCTGCGGCGGAAAGATGGTTCTAGGTAGGTATCATGAGTACGCTCTTTGGGGTGATATGGTGTACTCTTTTCGTGATTATTGTAAGTGGGATAGGATTTTACCTCCCAAGGTGGAACTTTAAACTAATCGTCCAAGTTTCTTTTAGAAACAATCGTGTTTTTTTGTAATTGTTGCAATGGATATAGCTGTGCTTATAAGTCAGGCACTCGAACGAAAACTTCATTACTCATAAGTACCTTTGGGTATTTCCCTAAAAGATTGCCAGAAAAATAGAAAAATGCCTAAAAACTGAGGTTTTAAGAGGATTTTAGAAAGGGACTAGACAGGATCAAATTTATATGTTATACTAAAAATAGTTAAGGAGCTCTTTTGAAACAGGAGGTGTAGTGGTGGATACTTTTGTAGTTACCGGAGCGTTATGGGCTTTGGTAATCGCAATGT
>MHJO01000006.1:3242-5003 GCA_001818015.1 Candidatus Harrisonbacteria bacterium RIFOXYD1_FULL_40_9
GAAGGGGGAAGCAAATGGCAACGGTGATGATGCAAAAAAAGGCAGGAGCGCGACGCGCAACGGTGCGTAAGTCGCGAGAAGGACCTTTGCAAATACCAACGACGAGGAACGTTGGTATTTTACTTTTTACATTCACCACTCCTTCATTGCCTCTCTTCATGCTTCTCTTATAATAAATAAATATGAAACATCAATTACCCCCATTGCCTTATGAATATTCAGCTCTCGAGCCTTTTATTGACACAAAGACAATGGAGCTTCACTATTCAAAACACCACGCAACGTATGTTGAAAAATTAAACACAGCACTTGAGACATTTCCTGCATTACATGATAAGCCTATCGAAGAATTGCTTCAAAATTTTAATAATCTACCGGAATCTTTAAAGATTTCGGTTATAAATCATGGCGGGGGTCATTACAACCACTCATTCTTTTGGAACATTATGTGCCCCCCAAGTATTGGAGGAGGCACAGAGCCTATTGGCAGACTTGCTACTCTTATAGAATCACAATTCGATGGATTTAAAACATTTCAAGAAGAATTCAATAAAAAGGCGGTAGGAGTTTTTGGAAGCGGATGGGTGTGGCTTGTGGTTGGCATTGGTGGCGATTTGCAACTAACTACTACGCAAAATCAAGATAGTCCTCTTATGCAAGGGCTTATTCCACTTATAGGACTTGATCTTTGGGAGCATGCATATTATTTAAAATATCAAAATAGGCGACAGGAGTATGTGAGTGCGTGGTGGAATGTGGTACATTGGAAAGCAGTAGAAGTACATTTCGAAAAAATAAAGGAAGCGAGGTAAGAGTACCGAAAATGAAAACTACATTTTTTACAGGACGCGGGGATGAAGGAAGTAGCCTTATCGGAAAACAGAAATTACAGAAAAATCAGATTGAGTTTCAATTGCTTGGGGAGCTTGATGAGCTGAATTCTTGGTTGGGACTTTGTCGCGTGGAAGCAAAAAAAGTAATTCGCGAGCTTTACAGATCCAATATTGAAGATGTGGCGGGAATTTTAAAAAACATCCAAGAGACGCTATTTATTGCACAAGCTGAAGTTGCGTCAGTTGCGTTTCAGTATCCTCTTACGCATAAGGTAACGCAGGAGAAAACAGAAGATATAGAAGAGGTAATTAAGAGAATCGACAAAGTGCTTCCGTCTATTCTTGTCTTCATTATTCCCGGAGAAACTGAGCTTGCGGGGCGTATTGATTATGCGCGGGCTTTATCGAGACGGGTGGAGCGGACGTGTGTCGCGTTTCACGGAGAGAAGGAAGTGAGTCCTTATCTTTTGCAGTTTCTGAACAGGCTTTCAGGTGTTCTTTTTGCTCTCGCGCGTTACAGTAACCACGTTTTAGGAGTAAAAGAGAGTAGCCCGGAGTACTCTTGACATTGAGCCAATTTTGTGTAAAATATATAAAGTCCCGATTAAGTCGGGATTTTTTACAACAAGAAGGACGAGATCACACTGCTTCGAGATTTTTCGAGGCGTAGGTTATCGTGTCCTTCTTCTTACGAGGGCTAGGAAGACGTCGATGACGCATGTGTAATGTAGAAGACTTTGTTTTCCTAGCCCTCCTTCCCGGAAGGACGGATGAGACGTGTATGATGTATAAAGTATTATGTATAATGGACTATAATTTTTTTCGTTCCATTATACGTTATACTGTGCCCATTATACACGTTTGATGCTTTTTTCCGGGAGGGTGTGTTCAAAAAGATGTGCGGCATGGTGCTGCACGAAGGAAAGGA
>MHJO01000007.1:0-1512 GCA_001818015.1 Candidatus Harrisonbacteria bacterium RIFOXYD1_FULL_40_9
ATTCGTTGTTGATGCCGCACTGAAAAACAGCAAGCGTTGATTTTTTAAATAGGCCTCACGATAACGTGGCGGAGTTTTCCTTCTCCAATACTTTCTGTTTTTACATCAGGACGCATAGAAAGCTCCACATGAATAAGGCGCCTTTCGTATGCATTCATCGCAGGCAAGTCAATTGCTGTTTTCGTAATAAGCGCACGGCGCGCCGCTGCTTTTGCAAGGTCAAGAATAATATTTTCTCGATCCTTTCTGTAATTATTAATATCAATAAAAATAGGCTCAAAATTCTCTTTGCGAGCAATTAAGCGGGCGATATAATCCACATAGCCCACAAATGCTCCTAATTTATCGTCCATGACAGGGCTCGCGTTTACAAAAATAGAAATCTTCCGATTTTCTGTGTCTTCGGCAATAGAAAAATCCTCAAACCCCATAAGCTTGAGCATTGCATCAATTTTTGACTTAAGTTGATCCATTGTTTTTTAAGAATTGCTCTTTACTCAAGTTCCTATTAATAATCCACTGTTGGAATACTGAAAAAAGTGAACTCGTGAGCCAGTATATACCAACCGCAGCAGGAAGATTAACGAGAACAATCACGGTAAAAAGCGGAGCTATAAACACCATATATGAGCCTACCTTAGCCGCCGCATCATCTTTATTGCCTAACTGAGGAGTAAAACTAAGCTTGCCTTGAACATATTGAGCAATCGCAGCCAATCCGACAACTAGTATACTTTTTTCCCCTACGTTTATCAAGTTCAGAAAATCGAGATTCAAAACCTCTGGCCGAGAAACAAAAGAATACAGCATAGCAAATGCATCGGGACTTAGTCCGTCATAAAAAACTTTGAAAAGCGCCCACAACACAGGAAGTTGTAAAAATATAAGAAATATTCCCGAAAAGGGGTTAATATTATTTTCTTTATAGAGAGCGAGAAGTGCTTGAGCTTGTTTCTCTTTATCCTCTTTGTGATCATGCTGAATTTTGCGAATTTCAGGCTGGAGTCGTTGCATTACCGCTTGATGTCGGGCACCTTTATGAAATAGGGGATAAAGAATGATTCTAATAAAAATAGTGAGCATTATAATTGCGAGTCCAATATCATGGAAAGCGGCAGTATTGTATAAAAAAATGAGCCCATTAAATAAAGGGCGATAAAACACTTCATAAAAAAATGAAGAAATCATGTTGTTTTTATAGTTCTCGATTAATTCTTCTTATTCTACCCTGAAAGTGTCGCCAGAAACAACTATGCGCACGCTTCCGCCCCGCACCACTTCATTTTTCAATATTTTCTCGGCGAGAAGATTTTTAATGTCGTTATTAATTACTTTTCGAAGCGGCCGTGCGCCAAAAACGGGATCATATCCCAATTCAGCTACTTTTTTGATTACGTCATCATCATAAAGAAGTTCGACGCCACGGGCTTCTTTAAGAAGCGCCCCAACTTCATTAAGATGAAGTTTCGCGATTTGAATGACATGCTCCCTCGAAAGGGTTTTAAATACTAT
>MHJO01000007.1:1543-8135 GCA_001818015.1 Candidatus Harrisonbacteria bacterium RIFOXYD1_FULL_40_9
TGAGTTCATCAGAAATCTGAGACATGGGACGCCCCTCCTCGAGAGAGGATTTTATAAAATCAGAATGAGCATTGCTTGTTGCGATAATAATAACATTCTCAAAGCTCACTGTTCTATGAAGACTGTCCGTAAGCCTACCATCGTCAAATACCGCGAGGAAAAGGTTTAGTATGTCGGGATGAGTTTTCTCAAATTCATCGAGCAGGAGGATGCCATAAGGCTTCTGTGTTATTGCCTCAGTAAGTGTGCCCCCCTGCGAACCATTAGGGGAGCCGATGAATCTCCGTATGCTTTCTTTCTCCTGATACTCAGCCATATCAAATCGAATCATTGCGTCCTTTGATCCAAACTGAATAAGCGCAAGAATTTTAGAGAGCTCAGTTTTCCCTACGCCCGTAGGACCCACAAAGAGAAAAGAGGCGATAGGGCTACCTTTTCGAGTAAGCCCGCTTCTATATTGCCTCAATGCATTTGAAACCGCACGCACTGCATCTTCTTGATCAATAAGACGCGTATGAATTTTGTTTTCAAGATTAAGAAGCTTTTGTGCTTCATCTTTACTTATGGCATGAATTGGGACATTACTTTCTCTTTCTGCGGACTTAACAACAAGCTCTGGGGTAAGAATTTTCTCTCCTCTATGACGACTATATACGAGCGCCTCTTTCAAAAGCTCGTCGGCGCTACCAGGAAGGGGCTTCGATCGGATATACTGATGCGCAATTCTTACTGCTTCATAAATCGCTCGAAGAGTAATCATGATTTTGAATTCTTTTTCAAGAATGAGGCTCTCATATACAAGAAGTTTTTTTGTTTCTTCTTCGCTTATTTCAGGAACTCGAATTACCTCGAAAGAACTCACAAAATCTGTTTGTGGCTCGATCAATTCCCTAAATTCCTTTGGGTAGGTAGCGCCAACAACCGAAAGTCTTCCATCTGCAACTGCAGGCAAAAACGCATCAGCTGCGCTCATATATTGAACGCCGGAAGTTTTTACTAAGTTATCTATGTCAGGAATATAAAGTATTACATTGCCCGCAGAAACGATTTCGTCGAGAATAGTCGCAATACGCTCTTGCAACTCCTGGGGCGTACCAGAAGAGACGAGTCTTCCAAGGTCAAGTTTCACAAGGCGTTTGTCAAAAAGCTCTGCAGGAACATGATCTTTTGCAAGCGCAAATGCCAAATGATGAACAATTGCTTCCTTCCCGACCCCTGGATCACCCACAAGCAATGCGCTTGGCTTATACGGACGCGAGAGCGCGTTGATTACCCGATTATATTCAGCTTCGTGGCCTATAAGGAATCCTACTTTATGGAGACGTGCGAGATCAGTAAGGTCTCTTCCATAATGGTCTAATGTTCGAGTGGGTCGCGCAGTCCATGCCCGATTCATAAACGAATGTCTAAGATGAGAACGTTGATAACGGCTAAATTCTTGGATATTCCGAGGTAAAAGTAATTGTCTTCCAAATTTTTTAAACGCCGCAAGCACCAATACCCCCTCTATGTCATTTTTCTCAATATTAAGCGTTACGAACACATGTTCGAGTGCCTTATTTTTAATATCGTAAAGCGCTCGGAACAACACTCGGGGCTCTATGTAATGCTCTCCATGACGCTCTGCGATAGGAAATGCGATACGAATAAGCTCTTCGATATCTCGAAAAATTATTTCTTTTGAATATGCTTCTTTATTTTTCTCAAACGCCTCATTAATAGCTCCCCCTATAACCTGTTTCGTAATGGAAAGCCTATTTAAAGCCTCAAGAATGCCTTTGTTTTCTGAAAGTTTTTGAAGCATATAAAGAAATGGATTTCCGTGAATAAGCGATGCCTTATCAAGCGCTAATTCAATAATGAGACGGGATTCTCGCGAAAGAAGAAGGGCGAGGTTAACTTTTTTTCCTTTTTTAATATTGCGAGATGCATAGAGGACGGTTAACTCTCCGCCTCGTACATGAAGAGCGCGATGAACAAGAAACAAAACAAAGAAAACACCGAGCCAAAAAAGCAGTTGTATGTCTGAGGCAAGAAACAAAAGACTCATTACCGCAAGTAATATATACACACTGCAGGTGACTAAACGAATTAAAAAACGCTCTGGTGTGGTAAAAAGGAACCTTGGCTCTTTGAAATAAATAAGCGAATTATCCATGTTTCTATATTCCTTCAATAATTTTTAGAATTACATAAAGAGGAATCGAGGCCCAAAAAAGATAAAGGAATGCTGCTCCGATAATGAGAAGCGCATAAAAAAAGGAGGCAGCGAGAACACGCACACTTCTCAATACAAACCCCAAGATATATCCAATCGCTGTATAATCTCGATATAAGGGTTCGAAAAAATTCCTGAGAGTAATTCTCATTGCAAAATACTGATCGAAACGCCTTAATATGCGCATTACGCCATATGCCACAAAAGAAAAGCCATTGCGATACCAATGAATCCAAAACTCAATAAATCTATAAAATCCTTGACGAAAAAGATACAGAAGAGAGAAATCCATTATTTCTAATTAAACCACAAATAAAGAATAGTCTCGAGAAACTCTTAATCGGCTTTTTTCACAATTTCCATTATTTTTTCCCGAGAAAAACGAAGAATTGAAGAGGATACGATAAATAACACGTCTTCTTCTTTTGATAGATTCCAATAAAGACGAACTCCCTCTAAAATAATCCGCTTAATGCGATGTCTTCGAGGAGAAGAGGTGGACACTTTTTTACTTATCAAAACTCCCACGCGTCTGTGCCCAAAAGCATTGGGAGTCTTTTTAATAAGAAAAACCCCATGCTGCATATTTATGGGATTTCTTAGCTGTATTGAATCAGAGGGAAGTCGAAATTTTTTAGGCAACATAAGGCTTTAAGCCTTTTTATACGGTAAGCCTGTGTCTTCCTTTTTGACGGCGGCTTTTAAGAACACGACGCCCAGTCGCAGTTCGATTTCTTTTAAGAAAACCATGAGTTCTGCTCCTTTTTCTTTTCTTTGGCTGATATGTAATAGACATGAAGTGAATTTATTCTTGTATCGACATTACTAAACTACTACAATAATAGCAAGAAATTGATTTTTTTGGAAGATCTCGTCTCGAAAATAATTTTTCTCTTATAGTCCACAAGTAATCCACAACTTATACACATCCTTCGCCTAAGCCAAAACTCGTGTGTGATAAGATTAAATTTCAAACGCACTACACATCATTATGGAAGCAGAAAAACTTTGGCAATCGGTATTAGGGGAAATAGAACTCCAAATATCACGTGCGAATTATCTTACATGGCTCAAAGATAGTAAAATCATATCCCAAGAAGAAAATGCAATTCTTATTGCCCTACCAAACAACTTTGTTAAGGAGTGGGTAGAGAATAAATATCACAAAATGATTCTGGGAACGGTTCGGTCATTTAATGAAACCATTAAAAAAATTGACTACGTAGTGCACACGCAAGCAATTGATCTTACTAGGATCAATAAGAAAATTAATCAAGAAATACAGAAACAAACTTCTTTCTCTGAATTAAGAGTTGACCCAGAGACAAACCTTAATCCACGCTACACACTCGATTCATTTATAGTCGGATCATCAAATGAGCTTGCATATGCCGCGATTCTTTCGGTTATCAAAGAAGTGGGAAAGAAATACAATCCCTTATTCATTTATGGGGGAGTGGGACTTGGAAAAACTCATCTTATTCAGGCAGCTGGCAACGAGATTAAGAAAAACTACAAAAACGAGGTGAAAGTAAAATACATTCCTTCTGAAACATACATACGAGACATAGTGTCGGCTATTCGTAATAAACGTATTGAAGATACAAAAAACAAATACAGAGATATAGATGTCCTTATTATTGACGATATTCAATTCATTGGAGGAAAAGAAAAGACTGAGGAAGAATTCTTTCACACTTTTAATGCGCTTTATGAAAATAATAAACAAATTATCATTTCCTCAGATCGGCCGCCGCGATCAATCCCAACACTTGAAGAACGCCTACAATCACGATTCGAAGGAGGAATGATCGCTGATGTTGGGTATCCAGACTACGAAACTCGCGTTGCGATTATAAAGAGCAAACTCGAGGAAAAAAAGATGACACTAACCGATGATCTTATTAATATCATCGCAAATAAAGTAAAACGGAATGTTCGAGAACTTGAAGGAGTGATCCATAAGATATCTCTTAAATCTGAAAGAGAGGGGATAATAGCAAAAACAGTGATCATGGACACACTCAGAGAAACTATTTCTCAGCCTTCTCTTAATATTAGTCCGCAACAAATCATTCAAGCAGTTGCTCACTTCTTTGAAATTTCACCTGAAGACCTCACTAACCGCTCACGCAAAAAAGAAGTAGTAGAACCACGACAAATCGCCGCATTCCTCATGAGAGAACTTCTTAATCTTTCTTATCCTTTTATAGGAGAAAAATTAGGAAAACGAGATCACACCACAATCATTCACTCATGTGACAAAATCGCACAAGGAATAAACAAAAATGCTAGTCTTAACCAAAAAATTCTTCTTATTAAAGAGGAGGTGTATAAGACCTAATACAAGGATAAATAGTGGATAATCTGTGATGTATATGGGAACAAGAAGACTATTTTATAAAAATTAAAGTTTTTACCTCTTACTTGTTCCACTTCTCTCATCAACTAAGACACTATTTATCCCCACATTAATCACCAGACAAAATCAAAAAGATCCGCCACAAATCACGCTTTTTTTATCTTATCCACAAAAATACTCGTTACTAATAAACAGTAATAAATAATATATATGAAATTAATATTATTAAAGACGAATTTAAAGGAGGGTTTGGATGCGGTAAGTCATGCAACTGGAGAAAATACACATCTTCCTATACTAAAAAACATTCTTCTTAAGGCTTCTTCTAATCGCATTGAACTTGCTGGAACTAATCTAGAGCTTGCAATTAGTAAATATATCTCAGGAAAGACAATTGAAGAGGGGGGGATCGCTATTCCAAGCGGAACTCTTTCTTCTCTTATTTCAAATTTGCCCGATGAACGTATTAATTTAGAAACAAATAGCAATACACTCGTTATTAAGAGCGATAATTATGAAGCAAGGCTTCAGGGTATGAGTCCTGAAGAATTTCCTCTTATACCTCAAATAAAAGACAAAGAACGCTATCTGAAGATAAGTGGAGGCATCCTTAAGGAAGCTCTTGTGCAAGTAGTGAATGCGACCCAGTATTCTGAATGGAGGCAAGAATTAAATGGAGTGCTTTTTGATTTTGAAGAATCGCGCCTTGTATTTGTTGCAACAGATAGTTTTAGGTTATCAAAGAAAATTATTGCGAGTTCTCAATTTGAATCGAATTGGCCTGCTTTAAAAGTCATTGTGCCGATAAAAACTATTCAGGAATTAATTCGAATAATAAAAGACACTGAAATAATTTCTATATATTTTGACGAGAGTCAAATTATGTTTATAAGCGAGGAAACAGAAGTAATTTCGCGATTAATCGAAGGAAAATTTCCGGACTATGAGGCGATTATTCCTAAAACATTCGAAACAGAAGCAATAATTGAGAAAGGAAATCTTATGCATGCATTAAAACTTGCAGGCATTTTTAGCGGTAAAGTGAATGACGTACATTTAAAGATAGAAGAAGGTCATAAAATGATCGAAATATATTCTTCCAATACACAATTAGGAGATAATAAATACCTTCTTGCTGTAAAATCAAATAAAGGAATGCCGGAAATTATATTCAATTGGAGATATTTTGTTGATGGCCTGAAGGCAATCTCCGAAAAAGATATCTATATGGGTATAAATGGGGAAGATAAACCCGTTATTATACGATCAGTAAATGATCAATCACTTGTATACCTTCTTATGCCGATTAGGATGTAGGCACGCTATTCAAAAAGAATAATTGATTTTTGAAGTTCGTTATTATTGGAATCAAAAGCTTTCACGGTAAGGAGGTTTTGGGGAAGAATGCGGTTAGGTTTTAATGTAAATATGTGAGTGTATGAAGTTCCAAAATCACCCGAAGCGCTTTCGAGTATGCTGTCATTAAAATAAAGCTCAATTTTTTTAATGGAGGAGGGTGCGATAACTTGCACTGTTGCAGTGCGAGATAAGCGTATATAATCACCATTTTTTGGTGATACAAAATCAACAGACGGAGTGTTTTGGTTAATAAGTGAAGGCATTGTGCGCAGGAGTTCGGTGGTTATATTTGTTTTTGCCCACTCAATAACAGGATTTTCCCAGTTATAAAACTGAGGGTCATTTTCTGGGTGACTAGGCTTATCTCCTTGGGGGTTATTTTTTTCAACATAATAAAGGATTTCGTGTACATTTACTTGATTTGTTTGATCAGTGACAAGATATTGGCCTCTTAAGACGGGTTTTTCGACGACTATTGGGTCTGGCCGAGTAAAGCTTCCCGATGTCTTTTCTTTAAGCGCTTCTGACATGAAGGTATGCCAAATAGGCAAAGCCGCAAGAATACTTCCTCCTTGTTTTTGCATTGGGGCATTATCGTTATTTCCTGCCCATACTCCAACAACGAGGTCTTTTGTGTACCCAATTGTCCATGC
>MHJO01000007.1:8179-19283 GCA_001818015.1 Candidatus Harrisonbacteria bacterium RIFOXYD1_FULL_40_9
GTTTTGCCTGAAGCGTCTTTTATGGAAAGAATAAACGACTGATTATGGCGTACTCCTTCTTGTGCGATGGTTCCGTAAGCATGTACAAGATCTATGAGTCTTACTTCGCCACCACCCAACACCAATGATAAACCATATCTGCTTTGCTCTTTGAGGGTGGTAATACCAAATTGACGCGCAAGTTCAAGGGCATCCTTAAGGCCGGTGAGATATAGGGTTTTTACGGAAGGAACATTTCGCGATTGAGCGAGCGCATCCTTAAGAGTAATCGGACCCACAAACTTATCATCAAAATTATGTGGCATGTAGCTCCGCTCAGGATTTCCTGATGCATCAAACTCAGTAGGAAGATCGAATACTACCGTGTCGGGAGTATATCCTTTTTGAAAAGCAGAAAGATATATAAAAGGCTTAATAGTGGAACCTGGTTGGCGCAATCCTTGAGTTGCAACATTAAAGTTGCCATCAGTTGCTGTGGTGTCGAAGTAGTCTCGTGATCCCACAAGCGCAAGAATTTGGCCTGTTGCTGTTTCTTCTGCGACAAGTGCGGCGTTTGTGCCTTTGTATAATTCTTCATTGCGGAGAGCTCCCTTTTTTACTGCATCCTCAGCTTTGGTTTGTAGGTCTATATCGAGCGTTGTGATTACGGTAAGTCCAGAAGTTCTCACAAAATCCTCTCCATATTTTTTATTGAGGTATTCTTGTACAGTAAGCACAAAATGAGGAGCTTTAATTCCGCTTATTTTCACAGGAACGAATTCTGTAAGCGTTTTTTCGGCGACTTCTTTCTCTTCTTTGGTTATAAAACCAAGCGACGCCATTTGTTTTAGTACGTAGTTTTTGCGCGCAATGAGTTCCGGAACATGAGTTCCCCATGGAGAATAATAAGAAGGCGCCTTAAGAAGGCTTGCGAGCGTTGCGGCTTCGTTTAGTGTAATATCTCGTGCTGGTTTATTAAAATAAGTTTTACTCGCGGCTTCTATGCCGTATGCGTTCGCTCCGTAAGGAATCTGGTTTAAATAAAGCTCAAGAATTTTATCTTTTGAATATGTACGCTCAAGCCAAAGAGCAAGAAGAAGTTCTTTTATTTTTCTTGAAAGAGTTTTTTCTCGTGTTAAAAAAGTATTTTTTGCAAGCTGCTGGGTAATTGTCGATGCTCCTTCTTCGAATCTGACTTTTTTAATATTACTCCAAGCGGCTCGGATAATTGCGCGAGTATCGAATGCTCGATGAGTGTAAAATAATTGATCTTCAACTGCGATAGTGGCTTCTCGTGCAACGCGGGGGATTTCTTCAAAAGGAATTACGGTCCTATTTTCCTCGCCATATACTTCATAAAGGAGATTTTCGCCGGTACGATCAAATATTTTAGTTGATTGATTTATGTGTTGATTGCCAAGTTCGGCAGGATCGGGTATGGTTGCTGCAAGAGAAGCAATATAAGCAACTCCGAGTGCGCTTCCAATAAAGAATAATCCTCCTATAATTACGAGGATTTTAAGAATCTTTTTTTGTTTTTTATGCTTATGGGTTTTTGTCATGAATTAAGCTCATCTTCATGCTATTATTAATAATTGTAGGTTAAATGGACACATTATCAAAAAAAGGCAAAAAAGACGAGGAATGGATTTCGGATTTTTTAACTCGTGGAGTGAAGGAAATAATCGAAGAAGATTCAGTGCGTTCCAAGTTTGAGTCAGGCACAATATTGCGCGTAAAACACGGAGTGGATCCCACCACAAGCAAGCTCCATTTTGGTTACTGGGTAGTCTATAGAAAATTGAGAAAATTACAAGAAATGGGGCACACAATACAGCTTCTTATCGGTACCTTTACTGCTCAGTTCGGAGATCCTTCGGGAAAAACTGAGGTTCGTAAGGAACGTACCGCAGACGAGGTGCGTGAAGTGGCGGGAGATTATGTAAAACAGCTTGCAAAAATTCTTGATATACAAAAACTCACCGTATATTGGAATAACGATTGGTTTGGGAATATGAAACTCGGAGATTTTTTTAGAATTGCGAATCATTTTAGCGTCTGGCGTCTTCTTGAGAGAGATATGTTTGTGGAAAGAAAGAAGTTAGGAAAAGAAATCAAAGCTCCCGAGCTTATGTACCCTATTCTTCAGGCATATGATTCGGTTGAGCTTAAAAGTGATCTTACGATAGTAGGATCAGATCAATTATTTAATGAAATTCAGGCGCGTAATCTGCAACGTGCATATAAAGAAGAGCCACAAGATATAATCGCGCTTGAGGTACTTGTGGGACTTGATGGCGAGAAAAAGATGAGCCAAAGCCTTGGAAATGTGATCAATATCGATGACGAACCGCATGAAAAATTTGGCAAAATTATGAGCATGCCCGATCATCTCATTCCTCATTATTTTGAGCTTCTTACTGATAAAAGTTATAAGGAAATCGAAGCAATGAAAGAAGGAATGAAAAGAGGAGAATTAAATCCAAAAGATTTAAAAGAAGAATTAGCGCTCGTTCTTATTACAGAGCTTGATGGAAAAGAGGCAGCAGAAAGCGCACAAAAGCATTTTCAAAAAGTTTTTAGGGAAAAAGGCGTCCCCGAGTCAATGAAGTCATTTGTTGTTGATAAGCCAATGATCTTAAAGGAGATTGTTTTTAAATCAGGCCTCAGTGAATCCATGTCGGAGGCACAGCGCTTTATCGAACAAGGAGCGGTAACACTTGAAGGAAAAGTTATTGAGGATTGGAAGCTAGAGGTGTATAAAAAAGAATCCATTATTCTTCGGGTAGGGAAGAGAAAATTCATAAAACTTGTCTTCAATAAATAATTAATCCCGATAAATCGGGATTAATTAAAAGAGTTTAAAAATTATTCTTCGTCTTCGTCCTCGTCTTCATCCACTTCTTCTTCGTCGAGCTCCATTTCATCTAATTCAGCTTCATCCATTTCCTCGGCAACCTTTGGAGCGGGTTTTTTTGGAGTCATTGTATATAAAGTTGAATTCATCTTAATAAAGCCGTACGCGGCATTTATGAAGAGAATTATGCGCGACCTTTTTCATAGGGTTTGAACTTTAGGCTATATGGTTTGGAGAATTTGTCAATCCCTTTAAATCACTCGGCTATTGTTCTTTGTCTGGAATATTCCTGCAAGGGCAATTGCGATTGCATCTGTAATGTCGTCAGGGCCTTTTATGGGGGCAATTTTGAGCGTGCTATAAAGAATACGAGCCACCGAAGGCTTTGAAGCGGTTCCTGATCCTGTAATAATGGATTTTATTTCATTCGGAGTGAATTCCATGAGTGTGCAATGATGTGCGGCGCTCACCTGAAGAAGAACACCTCGTGCTTCTGCAACAGCAAGTGCAGTTTTTTGATTGTTGCTAAAAAAAAGCTTTTCGATCGCGCAGTGACTAGGTGTGTATGTTTCAAATACCTCATTTATCTTTTCGTGTATTTCAAAAAGAATAAGGTCTCGTGCTTCGGCTACGGTTTCTATGAGATCTGCCTTAAGAAGAGTCACCTGTCCTTTCTCGTGTTTAATAACTGCATAACCGATTCTTCGCGTGCCAGGATCTATTCCAAGTACAATCATGTTATTGTGTTATTTGTAATAACATTCTGTATATCCTCCTCATTAAGGAGCGTGTCTTTTAGTGACTCAATGAGTTCTTTTGCTTCAGTTGTGGTGTTTGTATAAAAAGAAGGGGACCATGTGTCATTATTTTTTGTGAATGCCCAATGAGCGCTTCCTGGCATAGCTACTTTTGCATCGAACTTCTCGAGAATTTGTCTAATGGCTTGCATGGTCCTATTTTTATTGTTGGTAATAGCTTCAATAAGAATAGCTACGCCTTCTTTTCCATAAGCCTCTACAAGAAGATCTTTGAGAGCTCCATCTTTTGCGCTATTACTAATTGCTTTTTTAATATTATTTTGAGGGACACTGTATTCTCGTGCTTTTTCAATCGCTCCACGAAGACGTGGATTAAAATCAGGATTAGGTTCGGTTCGTGCCGCAACAGTGATCGCGGCAAGGAGTTTTGAGAATAGTTGGCTCCGTTTTTTATCCTCAGATCCTTTTTGAAGTTTAATTTGTTTCCAGTGGCTATGACCTGCCATACGTCATATTATATAATAGAAGAAAGCTTTCTTTAATTAATATGTCACATATAAAAAAATCAATTCTTAATAACGAGCTTGATCGGCTTCGTAAGGAGAGTGAAGAAAGAGTTGCAGAGCGTCGTGCGTTGCACGGAGAGATGCGTTATTTAAACTTACATACCATCCCTGTTCAAGTAGAGGCATTGGGGCTTATAAGCGAGGTAGATGCTCGAAAAGGACGTCTCGCGGTTATAGAAAAGAAAGAAAGAAAAAATAACGAAAAAGAAGTTGCGATCGTTGTATTTGATCCCAAGGATGTGTATGCGCTCGGTATAATCGAGGCACTTAAAGCGATGGGTTTTTCGGTACAATTATTTACAGGATCCTTAAGTGGCCTAGAGAGAGTGTGGGGATTTTATCAATTTGTGTCAGGATCAAGTCGACCTATTACGGGTCGGGTAAGTATTGACGAAGGGAAGGGAAATACATTTAAAGATTGGATGAGGGAGCTCATTAATCTCCAGTCCGTGAAAAATGCATTGCATAACACTCCTCAGGCACAGGAGGCGCTTGAGGCGCTTTTTGTAGGGGCACTTTTGAATGGCGCATCTGATATTCATATAGAACCAACTCTTAAAGCAGTTCTTGTTCGTTATCGGATAGACGGAGTTCTTTATGTGGTGGGGGATGATTATGGGCGTGATTTTTATTCCATGCTTGTAACTCGTATAAAACTTTTATCTAAAGTAAAGCTGAATGTGAAGAACGAATCGCAAGACGGTCGTTTTTCTATTTCAGTAGGAAGTAGGGATATTGAGGTTCGTGTGTCAGTTATTCCGGCTGAATTCGGAGAAATGGTTGTGATGAGGGTTCTTGATCCATTATCAATTCAGGTTGAGATCGATGCTCTTGGGTTACGTGCGGATGATCTTGTGATAATAAGGCGGAGTCTTGCTCTTCCAAATGGAATGATTATTAATACTGGTCCGACGGGTTCTGGAAAAACCACCTCTCTTTATGCATTTTTGAGGCACATTGCAAACCCACAAACAAAGGTAGTTACCATCGAAGATCCCATTGAATATAGACTCGAATGGGTTGAACAAACTCAAATTGATAAGAATTCTAATTATACATTTGCAAATGGGCTTCGTGCTATTTTACGCCAAGACCCCGATGTCATTTTGGTTGGTGAAATTAGGGACGAGGAGACTGCCGATGTCGCCATTCAGTCATCGCTTACAGGACATCTTGTGTTTTCAACGCTTCATACAAATGAGGCTGCGGGGGCAATTCCTCGTCTCATTAATCTTGGTATAAGTCCCGCAGTTATTGGATCCGCGCTTAATTTGATCATTGCTCAGAGACTCCTAAGAAAACTCTGTGAATATTGCAGAGAAGAAAAAAAGATCGATGCAAGTCTTGCGGCATCCATAGAGGCATTTATAAAAAAAATGCCAGATCGAGTAGATAAGGCACAATATAAAATTCACCACATATATGATGTTCGGAGTAATGGATGTGAGAAATGCGGCGGCTTGGGATATAAAGGCAGAATCGCGGTTTTTGAGCTTCTCGAAATTTCAAAAAAACTCCATGAGCTCATAGAGAATAAGGCTTCGATTGTTGCATTTCGTGATGCGGCAGAGAAAGAAGGAATGGTTTCTCTTCAGGCTGATGGAATTTTAAAAGTATTAAGTGGGATAACGACGTTCGAGGAAGTGGAAAAAGTGACAGGTCCTTTAAATCTATTAAAAACTGTGTAATAATTTTTGCATCAAGCTTTCTAAAACATATTTAGTCTTCTGAAAGCGGGGTAAGTCCATCCATCTAGGTAAAAAATAAGATAGACTTTTAATCTCTTTTAAGATAAAAAGAGAGGGGGAATTTTTCCGAGGAGTGATCCAGCCGAAACCAGATCATCCTGTAAAGATTTAAGAAGAATTCCTTACCCCGCCTCCAGAAGACTAAATTTGCTTTATACTATCATAAAAAATAAAAGTTGTCAATAACTGGACCCATGGAAAGCGAAATAAGTGAAAAAACGGTGAAAAACGAAGAACAAAGCCCAGATTCTCTTGTGTTGAGGCCCTCATCGTGGGCAGATTATGTAGGTCAAGAAAATGTAAAAAAAAATATAAGCATTATCCTTCAGGCTGCAAAAAAAAGGAACGAAAATCCTGATCACATGCTCTTTTATGGTCAAGCAGGGCTTGGGAAGACCACTCTTGCATATCTTGTCGCTTCGCATATGGGAGCGCATCTGAAAGTGACTTCTGGTCCCGCGTTTGAAAAAATGGGGGATCTTGCTGCAATCCTTACTAATATCGAACCAGGAGAAGTTCTTTTTATTGATGAGGTCCATCGTCTCAATAAAATGATTGAAGAAGTCCTTTATCCCGCAATGGAGAGTCGCAAACTTCACCTTGTTATCGGAAAGGGTCCCGGCGCACGAACACTCGTGATTGATCTCCCGCCATTTACTCTTATTGCTGCCACAACTCGGATTAGTTTGTTGTCAGCGCCGCTTCGTTCTCGATTTGGGGCAGTGTTTAAGCTCGACTATTATTCAAAAGAGGATATTGAATTGATCGCACAACGTTCAGCAAAAATTTTGGGAATCGGTATTGATGAGAAGGCAATAGAGATGCTTGCAATTGCCTCGCGTGCCACGCCTCGAGTTGCAAATAGGCTTCTTAAGAGGGCGCGTGATTTCGCGGTAGTAAGTGGCGGGGGAGTAATAACCGAGCATGTTATGAAGGAAACTCTTGATATGCTTGAAGTCGATAACGTGGGGCTTGAGGCATCCGATAGGAGACTTCTTGAGGTATTGATTACAAAATTCAATGGAGGTCCTGTGGGCTTAAATACGCTTGCTGCAGGCTTAAACGAAGACAAGGGAGCGATAGAGGATGTATACGAGCCTTATCTTATGAATATGGGGTTTTTGCAGCGCACTCCACTTGGGCGAATCGCAACTCCTCGTGCCTATGAACATTTAGGTATTAAAGTAAAAAGTGTATTGATTTAATAGTTCTTGGCGTTATGTCTCGCATTGTTCTTGCGTCTAAAAAAGCAACACAGGAAATAGCGCAAAAGATAGCACGAAAATTATTGAACGAAAAAAGAGAGCACGCTATTCTTATCGCGCTTCAAGGGGAATTAGGCGCAGGGAAAACTACATTTGTGCAGTCATTTTTGAAGGCGTGCGGAGTGCGTCGAAGGATTACGAGCCCCACATTTCTTATTATGCGAAGATACCCACTTGTTCACGAATATTATAGCGATGTGTATCATCTCGATCTTTATCGCATTACATTTTCTCGTGAGCTCGATGTTTTTAAATTGCCCGCAATTTTTGAAAACAGACACAATATAATACTTATGGAGTGGGCGGATAAAATAAAAGATATAGTGCCAGATTTTGCTCATTGGATAGCTCTTTTACATGGCACGCACGAAAATGAACGTGTTATCTCATTCCAGTTTGATATTTAATTAATAAAATGAAAACCCTTCTTGTAATCGATGCAAATGCACTTATACATCGCGCATTTCATGCGCTTCCTGAGTTTGTGTCGAGAGAAGGAAAGCCTACGGGGGCTTTGTATGGAGTGGCGAGTATCCTTATAAAATTTTTTAAAGAAAATCCTCCTCAATATGTAGTAGCGGCATTTGATAGACCCGAGACAACATTTCGAGAGAAGTTATTTTCTGAATATAAGGCTCATAGACCTGAACCTGCGCCCTCTCTTGTTGCTCAAATAGTTGAGGCGTACGCTTTATTTCAAAGTTTTGGAATTAAAACCATTGATGCTTCAGGGTTTGAAGGAGATGATGTTATTGGAACGCTTGTGGAGTTTTTTAAGCACGAGCCTGAAATTAAGATTACTATTTTAACAGGGGACATGGATTCTTTGCAGCTTGTATTTCAAGAAAAAGTTGTAGTCGAGACTCTTCGGAAAGGAGTGAATGACATTACTCTTTATGATGAAAAAGCAGTTCGGGAACGCTTTCTTGTGGAACCTTATCAGATTCCAGATTATAAAGGGCTGATTGGCGATGCTTCTGATAATATAACGGGAGTTAGGGGAATAGGGCCGAAGACAGCAGCGCGTTTACTAGGACACCACAAAACACTTGAGAATATAATAAAAAGCATTGAGTTTAATGAGTCTATTCTCGAAGAAGACTCGGCGTATCGAAAAATTAAAGATCAAAAAGAAGAAGCTCTATTATCAAAAAAACTAGCAACTATCAGATGCGACGCTCCTATCCCACGCCTTGCTCTTCGCGACCTCATTATTTCAAAGAACATGAAAGATGGCGCGATTAAGTATCTCTCTCAGTTCGGTTTCAAAAGTCTTATTAAACGACTAGAAGAAGAATCAAAGAAGAAAATTCACCAAGGGCAATTATTGTAATTCTTTATGATTCAGGAAAAAAAAATTGAAATTGCACAATGGCTTCTTGATCCCGATAGGGGAAATACCGAAACGCTCCCATATTTGTCCTTTAATATTCTTGAAGAACGTCTAAAGCACGAAGGATTGTGGCGTGTATTTAGTGAAGTAGAGGTTCCACTCCATCCTATTTTAGAAGATATGCACAAGGCAGGGATTAAGCTTCAGAGAGAGAAGCTTGAAGAAATGCACAAGGAGTTATTTAGTAAGGAAAATATACTTGGGAGTGCGATAAAAAAAGAGTGCTCGCATCTGGCTCCTCGTGTTAATATAAATTCACCTCGACAATTAGGAGAGATTCTTTTTAGTGAGCCGCCTCGTGGATTAGGAATTACTCATGAAAATACCTCAAAAACAAAATCGGGGGGATTCTCTACCGACAACGAAACGTTGACGAAAGTTAAGGACGCTCATCCGATCATCCCTCTTATTCTTGAATATAGAGAAGTGTTTAAGCTTCGTTCCACGTACCTTGAATCATTTAAAAGCTTGATGGATGAAACCGGGCGCATTCACACGACATTTATACAAGATGGAGCAGCAACGGGACGGTTGAGTTCAAGAAACCCAAATATGCAAAATATTCCTAGCGGCATACGATCTCTTTTTGTGCCAGAAAAGGGATACTTTTTTCTCTCTCTCGATTATTCCCAGATCGAGCTTCGAATTCTTGCTTCGGTTACTGGAGATGCGCGTATGATCGATGCATTTATGCATAATAAAGACATTCATGTTATTACCGCAGCGCGCGTGTTTCATAAAGATATAAATGCCATAACAAAGGAAGAAAGAAATTTTGCAAAAATTCTTAATTTCGGAATCATCTATGGCATGGGTAAAGATGCCCTATCTCGGCTTATCAATGTGTCTCGTGACGAGGCAGAAAAAATGATTAGAGATTATTTTAATGATTTTGCTCATATTAAAAGATGGCAAGAAAAATTACTTGATAAGGCTATGCAAATGGGATATGTGGAAAATGAATTAGGGAGAAAGAGGTGGTTGCCTGGAATTGTGTCTCAAAATAAACGTGTTCAAAATGAGGCTCGACGGGCAGCAGTGAATATGCCTATACAAGGACTTGGGGCTGATATTTTAAAACTCGCCATGATTCGCGTTGCAGAAATTTTGAAGGCTAAAAAAGTGTGGATGAAGACAGTGCTGCCCATTCTTACTATTCATGATGAATTGCTCTTCGAAGTTCATAATGATATTCTCAAAGAAATAAGCGGGATTATCAAAGGAGAGATGGAGTCGATATACGAATTAAAAGTTCCTCTTAAAGTAGACGTCTCTTCTGCGGATAATTGGGGAGCATTATGACACCATTTTTAATGTATTTAATTCTTGCAGTTCTCGTGGGGGTAATGGTAGGATTTTTTTTATTTATTGTTTCAAGTAAAAACTCAAAAAGAAAGATAGAGAGTGAGGGAGGGGTAACTAATGAACTCTTCTCGATTATTTCTAATCTTCAGGATGGGATTATTATGTACACCCCGGAATTTAAAATCACCTTCTTTAATAAAGCTGCAGAAGAAATTTTTAATATAAAAAGCGTAGAGGTAATGGAAACGGTAATGACTCCAAAAAACACTCAAATACCTCGACTTAAAGCGCTTGCGCAGGTTTTCTTCCCGACACTTGCGGTGTCTTCTTCTCGCGTAAATGAATATGATAGAAATTCTCAGGTAACGGAGCTTGTTGTTGGGGATTCTGGCTTAGAGCTTCGAGTGACTAATGTAAAACTTCTCGACGAGCAAGGGAGGGTGAAGGGCTTCGTGAAGGTTTTATATAATAGAACTCGTGAATTACAGGTATTAAAATCGAAAACTGAATTTGTTTCGGTTGCGGCACATCAATTACGAACTCCTCTTACTGCGATTCAGTGGGCCGCAGAATCTCTTCTAGAGGACAACGAGGGATTTAAGGAGCAGCATAATAAAATGGTGGAGATCATATGGCAGGCTTCAAAGAAAATATTGGGAATTGTTGATGATCTTTTGAATATTGCAAAAATGGAAGAAGGCCGCTTCGGTTACTCTTTTAAAGAGGTTGAGCTTATAGAGTTTATATCCACTCTTCTTAATTCTCTAAAAGAGAGAACTAAAGACTTGGGTATTAAGCTTTTTTTTGATAAACCTCAGTCTTCTCGAATTATAGTTCAAGCAGACCCCGCACGACTTGAAATGGCGCTTTCGAATATAGTAGACAATGCTATTCGTTATAACGTGAAAGGCGGAGAAGTGGGTGTTCTTATCGAGCTCCTTAAGGATAAGCCTTTTGTGAAAATCAGCGTAAGAGACACTGGAATAGGTATTTTGGAGGATGACATTAAGCGATTATTCACTAAATTTTATAGAGGGCAAAATGCAGTAAAGGTTCGGGTGGAGGGATCTGGTCTAGGTCTCTATATTGTGAAAAATATTATTGAGCGCCATGGAGGCAAAATCTGGGTTGAATCAGAAATAAATAGAGGTACTACTATCCATTTTACACTTCCTACTGATCCGAAGTTCATCCCTCTTAAAGAAAAAACCGAAATCGACGCATGATTACTTT
>MHJO01000007.1:19307-24437 GCA_001818015.1 Candidatus Harrisonbacteria bacterium RIFOXYD1_FULL_40_9
AACAAGGGAAAAAATAAAAGAAATAATAAGCACGTGGAATATCGAAGACAAGAAGACGCTTTTGTATCATTTTGATGGCGAAGAGGAGGGTGTGTCGGAGAAATTGGCGGAGTTTCTAAAACAAGATGGATTATTTTCTTCCTCGAGGTATGCGGTAATAAAAGATTTATTTTTAAATCCAGAATTAAGCAGAGCTTTTAGAGACCCACTAAGGAGTGCAATAAGTAATACATCTTTATTTCTTATTATTGTATCGGAAAAAAAGCCCTCACGTGAGTATTCATTTCTTTTAAAAGAACCCATCGTCTCTTATGTATGTGATTTACCGAAAAGGGAAGATATTGAACTATGGATTAAGAAAGAAGCTCAAAGAAGAAATTTTTCTCCTAATGCTTCGATGGTGAGGTATTTCATGGAGATGCACGGCACAGATACGTGGGCACTTGCAACAGAGCTTGATTGCTGGGCAGTAAAAGAAAAACAAAGCACCATGCATTCTAATATCGTTATTCCTCAATGGGATTTTTTTGGATTATTGAACGCCTTGCGAAGTGATGATTATAAAAAAAGAATCTGCGCATTTGAGATTTTGCTCAGTGCAGGCGAAGATTCAGCAAAAATTTTCAATATGCTCGCGACCCGAAAAGACAAAAAAGATGTGTATGCAAATTATGATGTTCTGATAAAGGGAGGAAAGCTTGAGTACGAAGAGGTGCTTTTGGACTTTGTATTATCGGCATAATTCGCTTTATAATGAGTAAGTATGTTTGAGAGGTTAGGAGTTAATAAGGTTATAAAGACGCTCGTGCTTGCTGATTTTCTGCTTATCTCTGCGTGGGGATTCGTAAATCCTATTCTTGGTATTTTTGCGGTGAGTAATATAGAAGGAGCAACGCTTGGGACAGTTGGCTTCGCTACGTCCATTTATTGGATTATTAAGTCTGTGTTCCAGATTCCTATTTCTCGTTATCTTGATAGTAGTAAATCGGAAGCCGATGATTTTTATTCGATGATCATAGGGACATTTCTTGTGGCTCTTGTGCCTATTGGATATATATTTGTTCAAACCACTGCTCATTTTTACTTACTGCAAATCATTTCAGCAATCGGAGATGCAATGTCTGTCCCTGCGTGGTATGCAATTTTTACTCGTCATATCGATAAAGGAAAAGAAGGATTTGAGTGGACGTTAAATAGCGTTTCGGTAGGCTTGGGGGCTGCGTGGTCAGCTGCGGTTGCGGGATATATTGGTGATCGTTTTGGTTTTGTTCCTGTATTTCTTTTGACTGCATTATTTATACTAAGTGGAGGCGTGGTGTTTCTTTTACTCACAAGAAAGTTGATCCCCCAAAAGAAACTTATTACATTTCCTTTTATCGCGCCTCGTGAAAAACGTGATAATCAGGCTGCATAACATACCACCATTAATCGATACATCATCAAGAATATGATGTGTTTATTTTCATGAAGAACGAAGATATCGCCAGTATATTAATAGAAATCAAAGAGTATCTTGAGATAAAGAAGGTGCCTTTCAAGCCAAGGGCATATGAAAAAGCCGCTGAGGTTATTAGTGGTATGGAAGAAAATGTTTCTGACGCGTATAAAAGGGATGGTATTGTAGCGCTTACTAAAATTCCGGGCATTGGCATTTCAATTGCAGAAAAGATTGAAGAGCTTATAAGAACAGGAAAGATGAAATACTACGAAGATCTTAAGAAAGAAACACCAGTTCGCATAGGAGAACTTACAAAAATTTCCGGACTCGGGCCTCAAAGTATAAAAAAGCTTTTTGACGAGCTTCACATTACAACTCTTGAAGAACTGGAGCAGGCTGCGCGAGCTCAAAAAATAAGAACAATTCCTGGATTTCGTGAAAAAACTGAAGAAAAAATTATAAAAGGCATTGAATTTCTGAAGCGCTCAGGAAATCGTATGGTACTTGGATTTGCGATGCCATATATAGAAAACATTGTTAGGCAACTGAAACGATGTGGGGCAGTAGAGCGAGTGGATGTTGCTGGTTCAGTTCGTAGGGGAAAGGAAACAATAGGAGATATAGATATTCTTTTAATTTCGAAAAAGTCCAATGAAGTCATAGAATATCTTACTCACATTCCGGAAATAGCAGATATTACTGCAAAGGGAGACACAAAGATTACTTCAGAACTTAAGAATGGACTTACTATGGATATTCGTATTGTTCCAAAAGCCTCTTATGGAGCAGCTCTTAATTATTTCACTGGCTCTAAAGATCATAATATAGCACTTCGAGAAATAGCAATTAAGCATGGATACAAGCTCAATGAGTATGGACTTTTTAAAGGAGACACGCATATTGAAGGAGATAACGAGAGGGATATTTATGAGCGTTTAGGGCTTTCTTATATAGAACCTGAGTTAAGGGAAAATAGAGGAGAGATCGAAGCGGCACGGCTTCATACTCTTCCGAAGCTTATAGGATATGGCGATCTTCGCGGCGATCTCCAGGTTCAGACAAATTGGACAGATGGCAGTAATTCAATTGAAGAAATGGCAGAGGCAGGAATAAAGCATGGTCTTGAGTATATTCTTGTTACAGATCACACAAAGCGTCTTGCTGTGGCGAGGGGGCTAAACGAGGAGCGTCTACAGGAACAAATGAAGGCGATTGATGAGGCAAATAAGAAATTCAAAGGCAGAATAAAAATATTAAAAGGAAGTGAGTGCGATATCTTAAAAGATGGCACATTGGATATTCGCGATGATGTACTTGCGAAGCTCGATATCGTGGGGGCATCTATTCATTCTTATTTTAATTTAGAAGAAAAGGCGCAAACAGAGCGACTCATAAGAGCAATGGAAAATCCGCACGTCGATATTATATTTCATCCTACGGGTCGTATTATTAATAAACGAGATGCGTATCGAATAAATATGCATCAGGTTATACGAGCTTCAAAACGCACACGCACAGTACTTGAGATCAATGCATATCCAGAACGGGCTGATCTTAAAGATGAGTATATCCGTGAAGCAGTAGGGGAAAATATTTTTTTCTCCATTGACTCAGATGCTCATTCCACGTATCATTTTGAGTATTTGCGTTATGGGATTGCTCAGGCACGACGCGGATGGGCAAGTAAAGATTCCGTGATTAATACCTATCCTTTGGCCGATATGCTTCAGTTATTAAAAAAATAAGACACAATACATACACATCATCCAATGCCTAGTCAAATTTCTGCAGGTATAGTTATTTTTAGACGCACCAAAGAAGGAATAAAATTTCTTTTTCTTTATCATGGCCGGGGATATTGGAATTTTCCAAAAGGCAAGATTGAGAGTCGTGAAAGAAGTCTCGAGACGGCATTTAGGGAGGTAAGCGAAGAAACAGGCTTACGAAGACGGGACCTCAAAATATTGTCAGGTTTTAAAGTATATGACCGTTATTTTTTTGTACAAGGCAAAGACAAAATCTCAAAGCTCGTGATCTTTTTTCTTGCAGAAACAAATAGGAGTCATATTCGCGTATCGCATGAGCACGAGGGATATGCGTGGTTTAATTTTAGAGAAATTATGAAAGTTTTAAAACACAAAAACACCCAACTCATTTTGAAAAAAGCTTACGAATACCTAAAGAAAACTGAAGGTAATAATGAGAAACCCAAAGAAGAGGCTCAAGTGAAGGAAGCTTTTCCGGTAGAAAAAATGGAAAACCCTACTGCTTAACCTTCGCGATAAGTTGCTTAAATGCTCCTGGCTCTTCTATTGCGAGCTCGGCAAGCATTTTACGATTCAATCCAATATTGCTTTTCTTTAAAAGTGAAGTGAGTATGCTGTAACTTACTCCATGACCGCGTGATGCGGCATTAATTTGAACATGCCACTTTGTTCTAAATACTCTTTTTCTCTCCTTTCTTCCTCGAAATGCATGAGACCATGCATGAACTAATGCTTCTTTTGCAGCACGTTCTTTGGTTCTTCGTCCCCAGCGAAAGCCTTTGGTGTATTTGAGAGTCTTCTCTCTTTTTTTATGGGCAACAATGCCTCGTTTTACGCGTGTCATGGTGGTGTGTTATGAGTGTGCGATTTTATTATATGAGCGTGTGAGACGTATAATTTTTAAAACATTATAGTTGAGCTTCCTTTCCTTTCTTTTTGCTTGTTTGGCAGTCCCGCTTTTCTTGCTCTTAAAATGATCTACTGCCATCGGTCGATGAAGGAGTAGGCCATTCTTCGTTACTCTAATTCGTTTGGTGATGCTTTTTTTCATGCAGTTATTTGTATTGAGAAACCTCTTTGACCTAATTTGATATCTGAAAGAATTTTGTGTGCTTGGATCATAGTGAGAAATCCGCGGAGTTTTGCTTCCGCCCAGGCTTTGTTTTGTTTCTCTCTTCCTCGAAGCACAAGATTAATTTCTACATTATGTCCTTCATTCAAAAACTCATTGATCTTTTCTGCTTTAGTCTTTAAGTCATTTTCTGCGGCTCGTGCACTGATTCTCATTTGTTTTAATTCCGTTGCTTTTTGTCCCTGTCGTTGCTTCTTTTCTTTCTTTGCTTGTTGATAGCGGTATTTATCAAAGCTAATGATTTTTGCGACAGGAGGTGCGGTGTTTGGTGATATTTCTATGAGATCTAGATCTTTTTCTTTGGCGAGCTTAAGGGCATCTTCTAGTGAGAGTACCCCACAATTTTTCCCATCTTCGTCAATGACCCGGAGTTCCTTTGCCTGTATTTGATTGTTGATCTTTACGATATCCAATTGTTGTTAAGATATGGTATCAAATAATTGCTCTTTACGCAAGTGGTCGCTCCAGCATAATCCCAAACAAGATGCTTTTTGAAAAAAGGAGACTGGTGTGTGGCTTATATTCATTAACGGGGCATCCATATTGGCATATTCTCTCGCGATTTTCGGAGTAATTGTGCAGATATTCAAGACATTAAAAACAAAGACAGCGCAGGGAGTAGCATTAAGCGAGGTATTGCTTAGATTGTTTTCGATGATTGTAATTCTTGTAAAATTCATTGCAGTCGGTGATTTATATCTTCTTGTGGGTCAATCCATACTTTGTATTGTGACAATTATGTATCTTTATGCCCTTCTTTTGATGAGACGCCATGATGCACTACTTGCTTCTAT
>MHJO01000007.1:24480-32088 GCA_001818015.1 Candidatus Harrisonbacteria bacterium RIFOXYD1_FULL_40_9
GTATGCGAAAAAGGGAAATGCAAAGAAAGAGAGGGAAGAGGAGATTCCTGTAATTGCAAAGAATGACCAGAATATCTTAAAAAAAGTTAAAGCTTTGTACGTTTCGTGCGATTCCTTTATTGATAAAGAGACGACTCCAATTGATAAAAGCGCTGCGGCAACAAGTCGTGATGCAAAAGGATCAATAACAGGCCAACGAAGAAACGTGAGGAATGAGTGGGGATCAAAGAATAAAGGAATTCCAATAAGAAGATCAATAATTCCATGAAACTTAAACCACAACACAAGTGATCGAGGCGTAATTGTGTCCATTCTTAAAGTATATCAAAAAATCCGGGAACTCCCGGATTTTTGCGTTATAAACTTAGTTGATAATAATGCCGTCTTTGTGGACAATCATCTCCCGAGTTCGTAATTCTTTAAAGAATTCTTCTTCGGGAATTACCATTGCGGGTGTATAGCTTCCTCTTGTATTGATGCGCCCATCTTTTATCATTTGAGCGATAATTGACGCAGTCATTCCTGTATCAATATTGCATCCCGCATCCTCCCAGCCGGTGAGTGTAGGGACAATGCATTCCATAAGTATTGCTTTAGGCTTTGAATCTTTTTCGCCTCGCACCTCAACCCAAAGATTCTCGTACTCTTTGTAGTCTTCTGGTGTTTTTAATCTTCGGAGACTTTGCGTAAGCGCATCGATGGGTCTAATTTCTTTGCCGTCTACAATCACTGTCTCTTTGTCTCCAATTCCAAGTTCGATAAATGACATGAGCTTATCAAGGGAATGATCAGGAAAGCCAGCATAAAAGGTCATGTTTTTCAACCCTTCTTTTTCGTAGTTTATATAAAACGTGAATGTCTCGGGGTGTTCAACGGGGAAATATTTTTGTTTACCTATTCCTCTGAAGTCGCGAACTTTTACATTCTTTAAGGGCTCCTTTGTAACCCATTCTCCATTTTCAAGTGCGGGGGCGGGGTGGGTAAGTTCATCAAGAATGCTCTCGATGGAAAAAGGCACAACGAATTTTTTTATATTCGAATCCCACACAAATCCTGCTTCAATATCGTGGATGGTATCAAGTTCTTTAATGGCATAATTCAACATAATATTATTTACTCCCGGAGTAGAGCCGCATCCAGTAATGCCGATCAAATCATCTTCTTTAAAAAATGGACCAAGTGCCATTTGCTCTTTGGTCATTGGGATGTCAGATCCGAGGTCAAGTACGTGCTTTTTTGTTGCAAGGCATGCTTTGTATACGTTTAAATTCCAATCTCCTTCAGCACAATTAATGACGATAGGAGCACCTGCTTTTTTGATAACTTCAATAATGTTTTCGATAGTGCGTAGATCTACGGTGGCGAATGCAGTCTTTGGAAAACGCGTGAGATTTCCTTCGGACCCTCCTTTTTGAATATCAGCTAAAAAAGTCGAAAAACCATTCTCGAGCAAATCTCGTGCCACAATGCGACCTTGCATTCCACTTGCTCCTAAAATGAGAAAATCATACTGTAGTGTGTTTTTCATAATACATGCATTATATCATGGATGAGTAAAAATAAACCACTTATGGTGGTTTATTTTTATTAGTGGAGATGTAGGGAGTTGAACCCTAGTCCGGAATGAGCAGAAGATGACCTCTACGCGTGTAGTTTCGATAATCGAAACGAATTACTCTTTAAGGTTTAATGCGTAAGCATAAGAGTGCCACTTACGTACGAGCTTCATGTGTAACACCGGTTAATGCCTATGAAACCTCAGCATGCCGATGAGTCCTAGGCCGCTGCGAATGCAGGAATCCTTGGACTAAACGCTAATGTTTGTTTAGCAGTTATTTGAGTTGATTTTTACGAGTGAATCATCTCGACGCGCAATCATCATGTGCTTTATTCCGTCGAAGCCCATCATCCCCATTATATATTTTTTGCGAGGGCGCGTTTCATGACCCGATCAACCTCACGCTTCTTAATTGTTTCACGCTTATCGTAGCTTTTTTTACCACGACCCAAGCCTAATTCAAGCTTTACTCGCCCATGTTTATTATACAACTTTGTAGGCACTATTGTCAATTTCTCGGTGTCGAGTTTATTTACTAGATACTGAATTTCTTTTGTGGTAAGGAGAAGCTTGCGTGTGCGTGCAGGATCGTATTCTTTCGGAGTATTATTTGCTTGATAAGGAGGAATAGTTGCTCCAATAAGCCATAATTCACCGCCTTTTACTACTGCATAGGAACCAATAATAGAAGCGCGCTTCGTTTTTATGGATTTCACTTCATAGCCAAAAAGCTCGATACCCGCTTCAAAAGTTTCGAGAATTTCATAGTCAAAATATGCCTTTTTGTTCTCTGAAATTGTCTGCATGGTAATTATAGTATACCTTATATAATATAATTCCCATGATTCAAATAATTAAGGAATGCATTAAAAAAAGCGGAGGAGAAGAGGGGGGGTGGAGCGTGCTTCCTTCGGAGGCGCGTCAGTTTGGTGACTACAGTACAAATATTGCTATGGTGATGGCTAAAAAAATGAGAAAATCTCCAGTAGAGCTTGCGGAATATTACGCAGAAAAAATTAAGTCTCAGGGTGCGGGTTTTTTTGAAAAAGTGGAAGTAAGAAATCCTGGATTTATTAATATGTGGCTTTCGAGAGCAGTTCTTGAAGGAGAACTGAAAAGGATATTTACGGACAATGCTAAATATGGAAAGCAAAAAACTCCGTATCCTCAAAAAATAAATATCGAATTTATTTCCGCAAACCCCACAAGCGAGCTTACGCTCGGGAATGCTCGAGGGGCATTTTTGGGTGACGTGCTTGCGGAGGTACTTTTATGGAGCGGACATGCGGTCACTCGCGAATATTACATCAACAACGCGAGTTCAAGTAATCAGATACGCGAACTCGGGAAAACTGCACTTCAGGAAGGAATAACATATAAAAATGAGTATCTCGATTCAATTTTAAAAAAAGAAGCGGAGAAAATTGAAAAGATTAAAAAGAATCATGAAGGTGATTCGAAAGAGACTTTGTATGGGGAAGTAGGAGCATATATTGCTCGTAAGATACAAAAAGATAATGCGGATTTCATAGAAAAGGGTCTCGGCATTCATATGGATATGTGGTTTTCTGAGGAATCTTTGTATGGGGAGGATGGGATTCAAAAATTATTGAGCTACATTAAAGATCGCGAACTTACGTATGAGAAAGATGGCGCGTTGTGGTTTAAGACAAAAGAATACGGAGATACAGAAGACCGTGTGCTTGTTCGCCAAAATGGTGAGCCGACCTACTTCGTCTCTGATATTGCATATCACTTAAATAAGCTCAAAGATCGTGGATTTGATACTGTAATTGATATATTAGGCACTGATCATCATGGATATGCTCCGCGTATTAAGGCATCTTTGAAAGCGCTTGACATAGATCCAGCTCGAGTTCATTTTATTATCAATCAACTTGTGCGATTAAAAGAAGGGGATAAGGAAGTAAGAATGTCGAAAAGAAGGGGTGTGTTTATAACGCTTCGTGAGCTTGTAGAAGACGTGGGAGTAAATCAGGCGCGATTTTTTTTCCTTATGAGATCCCCTAACACTCATCTCGATTTTGATATGGCGCTTGCAAAGGAACAGTCATCAAATAATCCAGTGTTTTACGTATTCTATGCTTATGTGAGAATGGGTGCGATTCTTGAAAAAGCTTCCGAGGATATAAGTAGGGGTTCGTATGTGCTTCACGATGACAATGAACGAGATCTTGTTCGTGTGATGATTAAATTTCCAGATGTCATTTTAGAGACTGCGAATGATTATGAAGTGAGTCGTTTAACTCTCTACGCCCATGAGCTTGCGACGGCGTTTCATAAATTTTATGAGCGAGAGCGGGTCATTAGCGAAGATAAAGAAAAAACGGCGCATCGGCTTACTCTTATTACATGTACCCGCATTGTATTAAATAATCTTTTTGCTGTGATGGGGCTTCATGCTCCCGAAAAACTATAACTATAACTATGTTTGATTTTGAAAAAAAATTTAATCCAAAAGAGCTTGAGGAAAAAGTTCTTGAATATTGGAAAGTGAATCAGATATTCGAGAAATCTCTTAGTAAAAAAGCAAAGCCATTTCGTTTTTTTGAAGGGCCGCCTTACGCGAATGGAAAGCCGGGGATTCACCACATACTCGTACGAGTTTTTAAGGATATCATCCTGCGCTATAAAACGATGCAAGGATATTATGTGGCGCGTCGCGCGGGGTGGGATACCCATGGTCTTCCTATTGAGCTTGAAGCAGAAAAGATGCTCGGAATTAAATCGAAAAAAGAAATCGAGCAGTTTGGTATTGCGGCATTTAATCAAAAGGCAAAAGAATCAGTGTGGCGTTACAAGGAAGAGTGGGAGAAGCTTACCGATCGCATCGGTTATTGGCTCGATTTAAAGAATGCCTACATTACCTACGAAAATTCATTTATAGAGAGTGAGTGGTGGATATTTAAAGAGATTGAAAAACGTGGATATCTTAAGCGTTATTATAAAGTGGTGCCATATTGCACGCGATGCGAAACTCCTCTTGCAAGTCATGAGTTAGCACAGCCGGGAGTATACAAAAAAACAAAAGACCCAAGTCTTTATGTAAAATTTGCACTAAAGGACGAAAAGAATACATCTGTTCTTGTTTGGACCACCACTCCATGGACGCTTCCTGCAAATATTGCAGTTGCAGTGAATTCTGAGCTCACCTATACGAAATACAAAGTAGGGAATGAGTATATGTGGTCATACAAAAAGCCTCCAGAGAAAGAAGGCGTGATTATAGAAGAAGTAGAAAAGGCAAAAGGAAAAACTTTTTTAGAAAAAGAATACGTTCCTCTTTATAACACATGGAAGACATATTCAAAGAAAGCATTTCGTATACTTCCCGCAGATTTTATTGAAACCGAAGAAGGTACGGGGTTCGTGCATATCGCTCCTTCATTTGGAGAAGAAGACTTCATGCTTATAGAAAAAGAAGACAGAAATCTCATTTCAGATATTCCAAGAACTATAAATGATCAAGGAATTATGGAAGGTGATATGCCCGGCAAAGGGAAGTTTGTAAAAGAAGCTGATAAGGAAATAATTGCAGATTTAAAAGAAAGAAACACTCTCTATAAAGAGGAAATTATTGAACACGAATATCCATTCTGTTGGCGTTGCTCAACACCACTCATCTATTTCGCGCGATTTTCATGGTTTTTTGAGGTGAGTCGGCTTCGAAAAAGATTGCTTGAGCTTAATAAAGAAATTAATTGGGTTCCTTCGTATCTTAAAGAAGGAAGGTTTGGGGAGTGGCTTAAAGACGCAAAAGATTGGGCAATTTCACGAGAGAGGTACTGGGGAACTCCTTTGCCTTTATGGGAGTGTAAGGAGTGCAAGAAAGAATTGGTAGTGGGAAGCTTGAAAGATCTCGATATTCATGCATACCACAAAAAAACTTTTATTGCAGTGCGTCATACCGAAGCTGATCATAATATTGAAGGATGGCTTGCAACGGGGTCTGAGACAAAAAACCGAATCTCAAACCTTACCGAAAAAGGATTAAAAGATGCGGAGCGCATTGCAAGAGGATTTGATAAAAAGAAAGTAGATGTTATTTATACATCGCCTTTTGCTCGCGCAAAAACACTTGCGGACTTGATTGCAAAAGAGACGGGAGCAAAAGTTCATGTAGATGAACGACTTACGGAAATCGATTGCGGCGTATTTAATGGAAAAACAATAGAAGAATTTCGTGCATATTTTAGCGCTCCGAAAGAGCGATGGACTAAGGCACCCGAAAAAGGAGAAACGCTTCTTGATGTAAAAAAGAGAATGATGAGTTTTATCTCTGAGGTGAATGTAAAATACAGCGAAGAAGCCGTGGTCGTAGTAAGTCACGGAGATCCTTTGTGGATGCTTGAAGTGGGACTTCATGGAATTTCTGAAGAACATGAGGAGGTGGAGGGATTTGAGGGATCATTATATATGAAAAATGGAGAGGTAAGGATCCTTGAAGTGCATAATTATCCCTATAATGGCGATGGCAATATAGATATGCATCGTCCGTATGTGGATTCAATCTATCTTAAGTGCGAAGAGTGCAAAGGGAAGATGACGCGTATCTCAGGAGTGGCTGATGTGTGGTTTGATTCGGGTTCAATGCCATTTGCGAGTGTTCATTACCCATTCGAAAACAAAGACGCAATTGATAAGGAAGTCATGTATCCTGCTGACTACATCTCGGAAGGACTCGACCAAACTCGTGGATGGTTTTATACCCTTCTCGCAGTCGCGGCGCTTATAGATAAAGAAGTGCCTTATAAGAACGTGGTTACGCTTGGCCTAGTGCTCGACAAATATGGACAGAAAATGTCTAAATCGAAAGGCAATGTAATTGATCCGTGGAAGATGATCGATGCCTACGGCGCAGATGCAATTAGGTGGTATTTCTATACCGTAAATCCACCCGCAGAACCGAAGCGATTTGACGAAGTTGATCTTCAAAAATCATCGAGAAAGTTTTTAAGCACCCTCTATAACTCATTTGTGTTTCTTTATACTTATGGAAATAAATCTAATACAGAAGAAGATATCTCAACCCCGTCATTACATGTTCTTGATCGATGGATATTAAGCAGACTTGAGTCGGTTATAGATCGCGTCACGCATCATCTTGAGGCATATGAAATAGGGGAAGCAGCTCGGGTAATTGAGTTTTTGGTTGATGACTTATCACGGTGGTATATTCGTCGTTCTCGAAGGAGATTGCAACGTACGACAGACAAAAAAGATTTCGAAAATGCCTCAAAAGTACTTTCGTATGTGCTTATGTCGGTGAGTAAACTCATGGCTCCTTTCACTCCATTTTTTGCTGATGCGCTTTTCTTATCACTCACAAGAAGTAAGGAAGGCGGAATCTCTGTGCATAACACAGAGTGGCCAAAGCGTAATGCTTCCTGTGCGAATCCTACACTTGAAAAATCAATGGAGGAAGTGAGGCGACTCGCAAGCGAGGGCCTCGCTCTTCGTGCAAAGCTTGGCATTAAGGTTCGTCAACCGCTTAAAGAAATGAAAGTAAAAGGAACTTCTTTTGATAATGAATTGATTGATCTCTTGAAAGAAGAGGTGAATGTAAAAAATATAGTATTTGATGTGAATAATAAGGAATCTATTGAACTTGATACAGTCATCACTTCCGAACTTAAGAAGGAAGGAATTCTTCGTGAGCTTATGCGCGCAATTCAGGATTATAGACAAAAAGCACTTTATAAACCATCGGATAAAATCATTGTCTCTATTTTTGGGGGACGAGAAATAATGGAAATTATAAATGAAGATAGTGAAGCGATTGCAAAGGACGTGAATGCAAAAACAGTTGAAATGAAAAAACAAGAAGGAAGATGGGATGTGGAAGGCGAAACGAAAATTGATGATATGGATGTGTGGATTGGAGTAAGGAAGATATAGAAATGAAAAAGCCCCGCACGCGTGTCGCGGGGCTACCAATACTCGTCAACTACGGAAAAGGATCTTCCGGCGGCACGCGGTACCTCCTTTCTTCTAGTTTTCCGTTGCGAGCGGATCGCCGATGATCCAAA
>MHJO01000008.1:0-11206 GCA_001818015.1 Candidatus Harrisonbacteria bacterium RIFOXYD1_FULL_40_9
TTAAAGATCCTCCTTCTGTTATGAGGGGCATTTATATCACGAGCTGGATTGCGGGGAATGAGAAAAGACTTAAAGAGCTTGTTCAGTTAATAAAAGAAAATAACCTGAATACGATTGTGGTTGATATTAAGGATTCTTCAGGATATGTATCGTATTCATCTCTTGCAGCTCAAGTCATTAAGTACGAAACAAGTGAAGCGCGAATCTCTGATCTCGATGCATTTGTAAAAAAATTTCATGATGAAAACATTTATATAATAGGACGGATATCTGTATTTCAAGACCCACTTTTTGCTGAAATAAGACCTGATCTTGCACTTAAGAGTAAGAAAACAGGAAAAGCATGGAAAGATCGAAAGGGACTTTCGTGGCTTGATGCGGCGTCTTCCGAAGTATGGGATTATAATATCGAAATCGCACAAGAATTATTTGTACGCGGCTTCGATGAGGTAAATTTTGATTACATTCGTTTTCCGTCTGATGGGAATCTTCTTGATATTGCTTATCCAGTATGGGATATAAAAACGGGAAGAAATGTCGTACTGCGTTCGTTTTTTGAATATCTTCGGAATGCACTTTCTGGGCACAGAATCTCGGCAGATTTATTTGGTCTTACGACGGTATCGTATGATGATTTAGGTATTGGCCAAGTTATTGAAGATGCATTTCCTTATTTTGATTACATTGATGCCATGATCTATCCTTCTCATTATGCAAGGGGATTTCAGGGCTACAATGAACCTGCTAAATATCCCTATGAGATTGTGAATTATTCTATGCAGCGATCTATTGAGAGACTCTCTCAATACATCACTCACTCTTTTTCAACTCATCGTGCAGATGTTGATCCACTGTTTAAGTTGCGGCCATGGCTTCAGGATTTCGATTTAGGCACAGTGTACGACAAAGCAGAAGTTGAGGCTCAAATAAGAGGAGTTTCTGATGCGTTTCACGATGTACTACTTGCAAGTTCTTCTGCTCCCATGTTTTCGGGATGGTTGATGTGGGCTCCTGATAATCGCTATACTTCACTTAAATAACGAGAGATGTCTTACACGATTTATACGGAACATTTTTCTGGCCCAATTGCAAAATTGGTGGAACTTATTGAAGAAAAGAAACTTGATATAAGAAGGGTAAGTTTGAGCGAGGTAACGGAAGATTTCTTGAGTTATATAGAAACACTTGAATCATGTGAACCTACTCTTATTGCCGACTTTATGGTTACTGCTTCTCATTTGTTGCTCATTAAATCTAAGGCTCTTTTGCCTCAGCTTGTGTTTACTAAAGAAGAGCAAGAAGATATAAGGAGTCTGGAGCAGCAGGTTTCATTGTATAAGGATATTAAGGATGCTCGCGAGAATATTATGAAAAGATGGAGGGAGGCACTCCATCTTGTGGGGAGGCCATTGTTTTTGGGAGTTGAAAAATCATTCACTCCACCTTCTGATTCCTACTCGATTCCACGAGTACTTCTCATTGCAATACAGGAGATTGAGAAGATGAGGAAAACGTACGATTCACCAAAGGAAGTCTTATCGATAAAAACAATATCTCTTGAATCAAAAATAGAAGAGCTTTTATCTCGGGTCGAGAATGCAAAAACTACTCATTTTTCGAATCTCATGGATCAGAAAAAGAAAAATGAAATTATTGTGCTTTTTCTCGCAATGCTACATCTTGTAAGGGAGCGCGCGATTTTTGTATTTCAGGGCAAAAATTTTGATGAAATAATAATTAATCGGTAATCTTTGTCATATTATGGAACTTATCCCACTTATTGAATCATTGCTTTTTATTCACGGAGAACCACTTTCGTATCGAGAACTGAAGAAAGTGACGGGTGCTTCACAGGAAGAGCTTAAAGAAGCAATCAAAGGACTTCGTGAAGCTAAGAAGGGTTCCACGAGTGGGACAGAGATTCTTATTCATAAAGATAGGGTGCAGCTTGTAACAAAAGCCGTGCACGCTCCTTATATTCAGAAAATACAATCTAATGTGCTACAGGAAGAGCTTTCTTCTGCTGCGTCGGAAACTATAGCAATCGTAGGTTATTTGGGGCCGATTTCAAAAATCAATATTGATCATATCCGTGGAGTTAATTCGGGTTATATTCTGAGAAACCTATTAATTCGCGGTCTTCTCGAGAGGCACACATCCACTTCTTCCGATACTTCTTTGTATGCAGTAAGTGCAGATTTTTTGAAAGCAATGGGGTTAAGCCATATCGAGGCATTGCCAGAATACGAAAAATATCACTCTCTTATCGATACGTTTAAGGACAATTATGAAATTTATAAATCCGCGTAGATGTATTATTATTTCATTACATTATTAATTCTCGTGACTATTATTCGTTTCTCTGTCTCTAGTATAGATAGAGAGCAAGACCCTGGGTATGTGAGACATGCATTTCAAAATGAACGAAGTACTGCTCCGGCATCATTGCTTACGACTCCCTATATTCGCGAATATCCAGAAAAACCACCACTTACTTCACGAGCAGAGCTCGTTTTAAATCTTGAAAGTGGGGTTACGATGCTCGAGGAGGCAGGGGAGGATTATTGGCCTATTGCCTCTATCACAAAGTTGATGACCGCAGTGATTGTCCGTGAAAAGATGGGAAATAATGAACGAATTGAGATAAATAAAGAGATGACAGGTACTGAAGGAGGAGCGGGAAATTTACTCACAGGGGAAGTGTATTCGAGTCTTGATCTCATGAAGGCAATGCTGCTTGTGTCAAGTAATGACGCCGCAGAAGCACTTGCGCGCTCTTATGGTCGAGAGAAATTCATTACACTCATGAATAAAAAGGCGCACACACTTGGAATGACGCATACTTCATTTAATGACCCTACTGGCCTTTCTATTGCCAATCAATCATCTCTTCGGGATCTCGTGTTATTCACAAAATATGTCTTCACAAAGCATCCGGAGATATTTACAATAAGTAGAGCAAAGAGTGCGGTACTTGAGGAAGGAAAGTGGGGACGTCGTAATGTAATCGTGAATTTTAATGAATTTACGGGATCGCCTGAATGGATTGGGGGGAAAACAGGTTACCTTGAGGAATCTCGAGGTAATTTACTCTCTCTCTTTGCACTAGATAGCGAACAATTTTTAATCATCGTGCTTGGCAGCGAAAATCGGTTCGGCGACACAAGAAACTTGTGGGAATGGACGAAAGCTGCTATGCAATAGTTTTATGTTTATTCCTCAAGCAATACGAATTTTGGGACTTACTACCGTTGCATTTATTGCAGCGCTTATGCTCACTCCCACATTTCTTTATTTGATCGAGCGTTTCAAATTAAGTAAAAATCTTCGTTCTGAAGAATCTGCTCCGATATTTTTTAATTTACATAAGAAAAAAATAGGGACTCCTACGATGGGTGGAATGATTATCTGGGTAACGGTACTTGGGCTTGCTTTTATTTTCTTTCTTTTTTCCACTGTATTTGATGGCTTTTTTTCGTATTTGAATTTTGTAAATCGCGCAGAGACATATCTTCCGATTGCGGCAATGGTCATTGCGGCATTCTTTGGATTAATTGACGATCTTATGGGCGTTTTTAAAATTGGCCCAAATGGAGGAGGGTTGAAAGTATCTCAAAAGCTTTGGTTTTATTTTGGGATTGCAATCGTTGGAGCAGCGTGGTTTTATTTCAAGCTTGATTGGGATACTCTCTATATTCCATTTTGGGGTAATGTGCAGATAGGATTATGGTATATTCCTCTTTTTATTTTTGTTATTGTTGCAAGCGCTTTTTCTACAAATGAAACAGATGGCCTTGATGGTCTTGCCGGCGGAGTGCTTCTTTTTTCTTTTACTGCACTTACTGCAGTAGCATTTATTCTCGAGCGATATCATCTTGCGGCGTTTGGAGGTGCAACCATAGGGGCCCTTCTTGCATTCTTGTGGCATAATATTTATCCTGCGCGATTCTTTATGGGAGATACAGGATCAATGTCTCTCGGAATTACACTTGGAGTAATTGCAATGCTTACGAATACCGCTCTCTTGCTTCCATTTTTTGCCGTTATTCTTGTTGTTGAATCGCTCTCGGTAATTATTCAAATGATGAGTAAGAAACTTTTTGGAAGAAAAATCTTTCATTCCACACCAATTCACCATCATTTTGAGGCGCTTGGTTGGCCTGAATCCCAAATCACTATGAGATTTTGGATTGTATCTGCGGTATTTAGCACACTTGGCCTCGCAATTTTCTTTCTGAGTAGATTCCTCTAGGGCAGTGTCATATAATTAAAGATATGACGCTTTTATTTAAGAATGTTCAAGTTGTGGATGGGAGTGGAAGCAAGATTAAGACGGGAGACGTGCTTGTAAAGAATAAAAGAATTTCTGCTATTGGATCACTTAATAAAAGTGGTATTGATCGAGTTATCGAGGGAAGAGGCGCCTATTGCGCGCCCGGCTTTATTAATGTTAATAGCGATTCAGATCACTACCTTACTCTCTTCGATAATCCCGAGCAACAGGATCTTGTATTGCAAGGGGTAACAACAATCATTGGGGGACTCTGTGGCGCTTCTCTTGCCCCGCTTCTTTACGGCAGTCTTGAATCTATTCGTAAGTGGGTTAATCCAGATAGCGTAAATGTTGATTGGCATACTCTCGAAGAATTTTTGAAGGTTCTCGAGCGACGGCCATTATCGCTTAATTTTGGAACACTTGTGGGGCATTCAACAATTAGGCGTGCATTGATCGGAGAAACATTAAGAGATCTCACCGAGAATGAAATTAAAGTTTTTATGAGCTTGCTCGAACGGGCATTTCACGAAGGTGCGTTTGGTCTTTCGGTGGGCCTTGGTTACGCTCACGCAAGACAGACTCCTTACTCAGAACTACGAGAACTTGCGCGAATAGTTAAAAAATACAATGGAATATATGCTACTCATTTAAGAAATGAGGAAGAGGGGCTTTTTGCGTCAATGCACGAGACAATGAATCTCGTGAGCGAAACAGGCGTCAAGGCTCTTATAAGTCATTTTCGTCCACTCGTAGGCTTCGAGGATGAATGGCAGAAGTCATTCGATATACTTGATGAGAGTTCAAAGACTAATATGGTCCGCGCTGATGTATATCCCTTTGAGCAAAGTCTTGTTCCCATATATACACTTTTGCCACGTTGGGCTCAAAATGGAGGATTGCAACTTATGCTGAATCATATTCGCATAGGAGCAATTAAGGAGAGAATCATAAAGGCTCTTCCGGAATTGAATGCGGCAGAGATTATTATTGCAACGGCTCCAGGCAATGAATATCTTGTGCATAAGACATTGAAAGATTTTTGCAAAACGAGGGCAATAAAATCGCATGAGGAAGGTCTTGTAGAGCTTATGAATGTGGTTAATTTAAAAGCTCTTGTGCTTGTAAAAAATATCAACTCAACACTTGTTCTTAAAAATATTGCAAAAAAATCACTATGGATTGGCTCAAATAGTGCAAGCTTCAAGCATGATATTGAGGTAGTAAAGCCAGATCGAGCACTTCGTACATTCCCATTCTTTTTAAAGTATGCGGAAGAGAAAAAAGGCATCGCTCTTGAAGCTCTCATTAAAAAGATGACCTCTGAGCCCGCAAAAGCTTTTGGTATTGAAGGTAGGGGATTAATTAAGGAAGGTATGTATGCAGATATTGTTCTTTTTGGGGGAGGAGTTGTAAGGTATGTGGTAGTTAATGGAGAAGTAGTAGTGGAGGACGGGAATTATGCGTCAAAATTCTCCGGTATGATATTGCGTAAAAATACACCTTAATTCATAGATGGCTCTCGGTATTCATAAAGGTCTTCGTGTACGTGCTCGAGAAGAGTATATTGTCTTGGTTCTTGTAGGGTTTATTACTATTTTCGGTCTTGCAATGCTTGGAAGCGCGTCGTTTGATCTTGATAAAATAAAATTTAACGATACATATTATCATCTTAAGCATCAAATCATTTATGGCTTAAGCTTTGGCGTTGTGGGTTTTTTTATTGGCTCCCGATTGTATTACCGATATTGGGAAAAATTATCAGTTCCAATAATGATTCTCGGTCTTCTTGGTGTTGTGCTTACATTTTCTTCTCTTGGCATTGAGGCGAATGGCGCTTCTCGTTGGATTAGAATTGGATCGTGGTCTACTCAGCCATCAGAGTTCTTAAAGCTTGCATTTGTTATATATCTTTCAGCTCTCTTTGCGAAGAAGGGTTTATTGTATGGAAGAAACGAGTTCAAATATAGTTTTATACCATTTCTTGTGGTAACGGGACTTATTGGTGGATTACTTTTTACTCAACCTTCCACAGGGACTGCGGTTATTGTTCTTGGATCGGGGTTGTGTATATATCTTGTAAGTGGAGCAAGACTTCGTTATATAGGCGTAACACTTATTCTGGGGGCGATTGTGCTTATTGGGCTTATATATGCAACTCCGTATCGTTTAGAACGAGTTAAAAGCTTTCTCTCTCCGGAATCAAATATTGAGGGTTCTAATTATCAGCTCAACCAGGCGCTTAATGCCATTGGTTCGGGTGGTATGTGGGGTGTGGGATATGGTCACTCTACAACTAAATATAAATATTTACCGGAACCAATCGGGGATTCCATTTTCGCGGTTATTGCGGAGGAATTTGGTTTTGTGGGTACGGTGACATTATTAGCTGCATTCACACTTCTTGTTATTCGTTTTTTGATTATATCTTCGCGCGCATCAGATAAATTCGGAAAATTGTTTGCGATTGGAAGTGCGTCACTTATTACAATTCAGGCAGTTATGCATATTGGCGCAAATTCTGGTCTTTTGCCGCTCACAGGCGTTCCACTTCCATTTATTAGTTACGGAGGAACATCGCTTGCGGTATTTCTTACGATGTCAGGTATCGTAAGAAGCATTGCGAAATATGGGTGATGATATCGAACTTCTATATTCTAAATTCCATATTCTTGTCTATTGTCTTATACTTATCTACATGATGCGCATTGTATTTACTGGCGGTGGAACGGGAGGGCATATTTTTCCACTTATTGCTGTTTCGCAAGCACTGCGTAAGCTTACTGCTCACTACGACGAATTTCCTGAGTTTTGGTATTGTGGGTCTTCAAGTGAATATTGGACGTTACTTGCGAATCAAGGAATAGGAATAAAAAATATCGCAAGTAGTAAATTTCGTCGTTATCTTGATATGGGAAATATTATTGACATTCCAAAATTCTTTATCAGCATCGTTCAGGCATTTTGGAAATTATTCTGGCTTATGCCGGACATAGTATTTTCAAAGGGAGGTTCCGGATCAATTCCTGTGGTTCTTGCCGCAGTATTTTATAGAATCCCCGTTATTGTTCACGAATCAGATTCCATTCCAAGTCTTACTACGAAAATTACGGCGCGCTATGCGTCTCGAGTTGCTTTTTCATTCGAAACATCAACCCGATTATTGCATGCAAAAGCTCGTGCAGCGCTCACGGGAAACCCAGTTCGTGAAGTATTTTTTACTCGCAATACCGCCAAATCTCAAGAAGATTTAAAACGAGAACTTGGTTTTGAAATAGACAAGCCACTTATTCTATTTTTAGGAGGTTCCCAGGGCGCATCTTCGATTAATGATTTTGTAGTTGATAATATAGAGCTTCTCCTTAAAAAATTTCAGATTCTGCACCAAACAGGCCCTCTTCATTATAAAAATATCGAAGAGGAGATTAATTCTATATTAAAGAATACTTCAGGTATTCTTTATAAATACAAAGGCTTTGGTCTTCTCGATGGTGTTTCTGGGGATGGTGCTGAGCTAAGTCGGGTAATGCGGGGAGCTGATATAATTGTGTCGCGTTCGGGCTCGGGAGCGCTTTTTGAAATTGCGGCACTTGGGAAACCTGCTATACTAATCCCACTTCCTTCTGCGGCGGCTGATCATCAGAGGCATAATGCCTATGAATATATAAAAACTGGCTCTGCGCTTATTATCGAAGAGGATAACTTTTCACCACACGTATTTCTTCATGAAGTTGAGAAATTACTCGGTGATGATTCAAAGCTTGAGTCGATGAGGGAGGGAGCAAGAATGTTCGCAAGGCCTCATGCGGCGCGCGTTATTGCCGAAGAGATATTAAAACTTGCCTACATATCTTAATGTTCTATGCAGAAAAAGACTTCACTAGTACGAACACGTATTGCCCCGTCACCTACGGGTTTTTTGCATATCGGTACTGCACGAGTGGCACTATTTAATTGGTTATTTACGCGTAAAAATAAAGGTTCTTTTGTGATGCGCATTGAAGACACAGATGAAGAACGCTCAAAGCCTGAATTTGAGAAAACAATTATCGAAGGATTGAAATGGCTTGATATTTACTGGGATGAAGGTCCGGATATAGACGGTGAATACGGTCCCTATAAACAAAGCGAGCGCAAGGAGCTCTATAAGAAAGAAATCGAAAGACTTCTCGTGTCGGGGAGCGCCTACTATTGTTTCTGCACAAAAGAGGAACTTGAGACATACCGAGAGGGCGAGTTAAAAAAGGGGGTAGTGCCTATTTACAGCAGAAGGTGCCGTACTATATCAAAAGACGAAGCCCAAAAGCGAATTGATAAAGGAGATTTAGCAGTTATTCGTTTGAGGGTAGGTGAGAATATGGTTATAGAATTCGATGATGTGATTAGGGATCATATCAAAGTCAATTCTGATACGATAGGAGACATTGTGATCGCAAAAAATATACTCACACCTCTCTTTGCGCTTGCGGGAGTTATTGATGATGCCTATATGAAAATATCTCATGTAATTCGCGGAGACGATCATCTGCCAAATACTCCTAAACAAATACTGATTGCGGATGCATTAGGATATTCTCGTCCATTATATGCCCACCTGCCACTCGTGCTTTCGGAAGATCGTAAAAAATTATCGAAGCGATTAAATGAAACATCGCTTCTTGAGTATAAAAATAAAGGGTATCTACCAGAGGCAGTTGTTAATTTTATAGTGCTTCTCGGATGGCATCCTGAAGGCGATGAGGAAATATTTTCTCAAAAAGAACTCATTGAGTCGTTCACGCTTCGGCGAGTTCAAAAAGCAGGAGCAGTTTTCGATATTGAAAAATTGAATTGGATTAATAGCGTATACATCAAAAAGCTTTCCTTTGAAAAACTCAAAGCCTTGATAATTGATTTTGTGCCTAAGGAATGGTTGGATAAATCAGAAATTTTTGAAAAGGCATTGGCTCTTGAGCAAGAGCGCATAAGAATTCTTTCAGATTTTAAAGAAACAGCAAAGTTCTTTTTTGAATTGCCTCCATATGAAGCGAGTCTTCTTTTGTGGAAAAAGGGGAGTGCCATAACCCCCCCCTCTCTTATTAGAGAAAATCTCGAGAAGATATATAAAGTTCTTGAATTAGCTAAAGAGGATCAGTTTATAAAAAATGACATCGAGACAATAATTTCGAATATTATGGATTCTCTTAAAAAAGGGGAGATGCTGTGGCCACTTCGTGTTGCGCTTTCGGGGCAAGCCACATCACCAAGCCCATATGAAATTCTTGAAGTCCTCGGAAAAAATGAATCCTTGGCAAGGATCGAGGAAGCTCTTAAGAAGATTAATACACTAGTATAAGAAAACTATGAACAGATCTACGAAAAGCGTAATATTTACCTTTGCACTCCTTCTTGTAGTTTTTTCATGGGTGCCGCTTTATGCTGCGCAAACTCCCGAAGAACTTAAGAAAGCCATTAATGAAAAGACAAAAAATTTGGAAGAGATTAATAATCAATTAAAAGCGGTAGGGAAGGCATTTCAAGATACGCAGAACTTAGGAAAGAGCCTCAAAAAAGAAATTACGCAGATTGATACTTCAATTAAACAGCTTAATCTTCAAATTAAGGCAAGTGAAATTAATGTTCAAAAAATTAATCTCGAATTAGATTCACTTGAATACAAAATTAGCGAAACTGAGGCCCAAATTGGTAACAAGAAAGATGCAGTAGGGAATATTGTGCGACAAATGAACGAATCTGATCACGAGAATTTCCTTATCACAATGCTTAAAAATAAAAGTCTTTCTGCGAGTGTTGTGGAATTGCAGAGCTTAATGGATTTAAGTGAGAATTTATCAACTGACTTAAGTACACTGCAACATCTACGTACAGAGCTTTCGGAGTATTTAGGAGAAACTACATCAAAAAAGTCGGAACTTGAGTTTGAAAATAAGAATTTTAAGAACCGCAAAACGATTGTGCAGACTCAGAAATCTAATCGTACGAAGATTTTAGAGCAAACGAAAAGTCAAGAAAAAGTCTACCAAGATCTTTTAAGCGATCTCGAAAAACAGCAAGATCAGATGGCTGATGAGATAGCAAAAATTGAAGAAGAGCTACGTGCACGCTTCGATGAGTCAGTACTGCCAAGTAAACGTCCGGGACTTCTTGGATGGCCTGTTAAAACTCGAGATTTGGGTGGCGTGGGTATTCTTACTCAGCACTTTGGTGAACGTTCGTATCTCTACAAAGGTAAACCTCATAATGGTCTTGATATTGGAATCCCTGTGGGAACCCCTGTATATGCTGCTGAGGATGGAAAAGTAATGGCAGTTGATGATAATGATCGAAGTCGATTTAAAAAATATCAGTATGGTGAATATGTGCTCATAGGACATCCAAATAATCTCGCTACTTTATATGCTCATCTTGAAAGTGCAATTGTAAGGAAAGGAGACCAAGTAAAACGAGGTGATCTTATTGGGTATTCTGGAAATAGTGGTTATTCAACAGGACCTCATGTGCATTTTGGGGTATATTGGGCATCGAGTATTCTTATGAAATCTATTCCACCAGCTGCGGGATTGGTACCAGTTGGAGTTATATTAAACCCCGAAGATTATTTATGAAAAGAATAAAAAGCATATATATGTCGCAAAATATATCTTGTGCGACAGATGTAGATTCTAAAAAAGCTCTATCCTCTTCCATGAATAAATCTATTCATTGCATAGGTATTGGTGGTATAGGCGTGAGTGCACTTGCAAAATGCTATAAGACAAATGGCTGGAATGTTTCTGGATCCGACCTATCCTCTTCTTTAATCACAAAAGATTTAGAAAGGTATGGGATAATGATTTTTATTGGTCAGCATAGTGCATCTCATCTTCCCCAAGAGACAAGTCTTCTTGTATACAGTAATGCAGTTAAAAACGATAATCCTGAACTTTTAGAAGC
>MHJO01000008.1:11216-16346 GCA_001818015.1 Candidatus Harrisonbacteria bacterium RIFOXYD1_FULL_40_9
GGTATAGGGTGTATTTCATATCCCGAGGCCGTAGGGCGCCTATTAGAGTCGTATAAAGCGATTGCTATTGCGGGTGCACATGGCAAGAGTACTACAACAGCTCTTATGAGCTTAATTCTCGTAGAAGGAGGTCTCGACCCTACTGTTATTGTAGGTACGAGGCTTAAAGAATTTAATGATTCAAATTATCGCCTAGGGAAAAGCAATTACTTTGTTGTCGAGGCGGATGAATGGCGCGCGGCATTTTTAAATTATCATCCGTGGGCGCTTCTTATTACAAGCATCGATCGCGAGCACCTCGATTTCTATAAAAATTTCGGTACAATCAAAAAGACATATCTCACGTTTATTTCTGGTATGAAAGACGAAGGAATTCTCGTGCTTAATGCCGATGATAAAGGAATAATAAGTATTAAAGAAAAAATAGAAGCAATTGCCGAGAAAAAAAGCCTCAAAGTATTGTGGTATTCATCTAAGGACACGATTGCCTCGATAATTAAAGAAAATATTCAGATTCCGGGTGACCATAATATTTCAAATGCAATAGGAGCGTTTACGCTTGCGACTCATGTTGATGTGTCGCAAAAGAATATTATACGCGCACTCGCCTCATTTAAAGGCACATGGAGGCGTTTTGAATATAAAGGAATATTGAACGGCGCACGAGTTTTTGATGATTATGCACATCATCCTCGTGAGATACAAGCAACGCTTCAGGGAGCAAAAACACTTGTTAAAAATAATGGAAAAGTGTGGTGTGTATTCCAACCTCATCAGCGCGAAAGACTCGCTCTTCTCTTCAGGGATTTCGTTAAATCATTTAAAGATGCAGATAATGTTGTATTTCTTCCTATCTATGAAGTCGTAGGGCGCGAAGAAAAGGACACCACAATGAACACAGAAAGACTTTATAATGAGGTAAAGAAAAAGCAATCAGTATATTATGTATCGGATCCTCGTGATTTAAAAGGATTTTTAAAGGATAAAGTAAAAGAAAATGACATTCTTATTATGATGGGTGCTGGAGATGTGGCGAAGTATACGGAAGAGTTAGTGAGATGACGAGGAATATGGAATGTAGAATGTGGAATATGGAGACGGCCGTTTCCATATTCGATATTCCAAATTCTATATTCCTCGTCTCCTCTTGACTTTTCTCCACTTTCGTGTACTATTACGAAAGTTCATTTTTAGAGCCGAAAAACGATGGGAGGACGAAAGTGGGGGTGCCCCAAAAAGCGACCTCGGCGATGTCCTCTCATCACCCTTTAGTGGCTTAAGAAGAACAATCGTTCTTCTTAAGCCACTTCCCCATACGTGAGATGGACGAGTGTTCGAGTGATGCCCAAGGCATCGTTGAGCGGAATGTCCATCTCGCCCCTCTTGGATCGAGAGAACGACCGGGTCTGTGTTCTTAATGCACGATACCTAAACTGTTCCCTCGATCCTCTTAAATGGAAGTGAAGACGATTGCCGGTGTGTGAAAACGTGTATGGGCATGTCTTCGCTTCCACTCCGTGGTCTTCGGATCACGGAGTTTTTTTATTTATAGAGTAGGTACGAGATACCCTACTCTCTCGAGCCAGTATTCGTACTCCCATTCCCAAAGGCGCTTTGCTCCTAAAAATGCTTCGAAGTCTTTTTTCCATTCCGGAAATTCTTGAAGCTCTATTTCTCCTTGAAGCTCTGACCATTCATGATTATTGCAAAGCGGAAATGCGCGATTATTCATGTCTCGAGCGGGTCTTATTTTTTCTCGTCCACCTTTTGGTCTTAACTTTGCTCCACAAGAAAAACATATTTTGGTTTGATCAATGCGCATAATCCACCTCGTTTCGAGGGTAGGTATTCGCTTGAGCCATGCTTCCATATATGCCGCAGTTTGCAAATTATAATCTCTATAAATTGATTGCGATGTTTTAAAATCAAGTACTCCAAATTTCCCATTAATTGTTGCAAGTGCATCTGTTGTTCCGGAATAGCGATGCTCGGGGTGGGTAATCCTCTGCTCTATGTGCTCCGGCCTTACCTCGATCGCTTGTTCTTCTATGAATTGCCTAAATGCCTCCATTGCGGGGCGAATAGACGAATCTATATCAATTGATTTTCCGGTCAATATTTTTTCTGCGGCTTCGTGTATTCGTGTGCCTTCATCTGCAGAAAGCTTTATAATATTCTCTCCGTCCCCTTTTACTTCGGCATAAAATTTATAAAGTGCAGGTTTTGATTTAATTTCAACAATTTTAGTGACACGTGGATACCATACTCCATTTATTTCATATCCACATGTTTCTTTAAATTCCTGTCCATTCGAGAAAAACATCTCCTCATTATATACGCTCTTCTATTTCTCGTCACTGCATTGCCTAAATAAAATACAACCCTGTGCTAGATACGGCACAGGATTAATTGACTCTAGCGATTCTTGTGGTCCCACGCCCCTCCGGGGGCACCAGCTTGACCGCTGTAGTGGGACGGATCTCTGTAAGTATATTTTGGTAGTAATTCTTTCGGGTTTTTAATAGCCGAAAGATGCATATCATTGCAAGAGATACAAAACGCAGCCTTTCCTACAAACACAGTTGCTTTCTCTTTTTTGCACGTCATACACATCTGTTTCTTTTGTGACATTGTTTTTCCCCCAAAGTGCTTATCATAACATAGCATAATAACCCAATAAAGTCAATTATTCGTTGTTGCACTTTTTGATAATAATAGGTGCATGTTCTGCCTCGATTCCAGTAATGAGCCCTAGTCCAAACGAAAGTGTAATGAGAATAAAAAAAGAAAATCCCCAAATAAAGATTTTCTTTTTACTCCCCAACACTGCCTCGCTATTCATGTATTAAATGTTCAAATACTTATTCCATTTATCGTAGAGCATTGATGTTGACTTGATATCCTTCAAGTTATAACGAGCGATATCAAAAATCTTTCCTTCTTTAAATAATCTTCCTACATCATTCCCTGTCACGCCTCCGTCTTTCGGACTTGGAATACCGAATGCTGTTGTCCAAAAATGAAGCGATGAACGAGTACGTGAAGCGCCATAGAAACTAAGCTGATCAAAAAGATCTATATGCTTTGCGGAAAACGGCTGTGAAAAAAGATAGCGATTTGCAAGTAAATTTTTTGAAGGACGAATGCCCAATATCGCTGAGCGAATCATAAGAAACGGAGCATCAAATGCGCGCCCATTAAATGTCACAAATGTTGTATAGTTTTGGGCAAGTTTCCAAAAATGAGTAAGAATTTGTGCTTCGCTTCCCGATACAAGTTTTACTCCAGACTCGAGTTCGTGGGGAACGAGAGCATCACTATTTTCAATCAATACAACTCCCGTGTCCGTGCCATATTCAAGGGTTCCAATTGTTATAACTCTGCCCGTAAGAGGAGAAAGTCCGAGGCGTTCTTTGGCTTCATCGAGCCCCTCCTCCTTTTCTGAGTGTTTTTTGATATGCTCTTTTGAAAGTTCATCGAGTGTATCAAAATCCATCCCCACTGTTTCAATATCGAATATTAATGTCTTAGAATTTGACTCCATAGATGTTTATCATTATACTGTACAAATATTGTAACGCAATAAACCACTATGGCACATACTAAATCCGGAGGCTCTACGAAGTTAGGCAGGGACTCCGCGTCACAAAGACTTGGGCTTAAGGTGAACCACGGCGAGGTCGTCGGAAAGGGTGAAATCATTGTTCGTCAAAGAGGAACCCGATTTATTCCTGGACTTAATACAAAGCAAGGAAGCGACGACACAATTTATGCTCATATAGATGGCGTGGTAAAGATCACAAACACCAAAAAGCTCTCATTTAATAGATCGTTTCGATACGCAAAAATCATAAACGTAGTTATCAAAGAAAAATCCCGATAGTATCGGGATTTTTCTTTTACTCGCCTTTTACCACTATTTTAGCCGTTGTCTTTAGATTCTTCACGAATAATACTGGTATCTCATATTCTCCAAGGGTTTTTATTGGAGACTTAAGCTCTATATGTGCATAAAGATATCCTGCTTCTTTGAGTCTTTCTTCTATGTCTTTTGATTGAATCGAGCCAAAGATTGTTCCATTATTATGCTTCGCATGGAACACAAACTTTTCGTTCAAAAGTTGCTGGATCTGTTCTCTTGATTTCTTAATAAGTGCTTCTTCTTCGGCATTCCACTGCTTTTTCTTTCTTTCTATGCTTTGTAGTGAAGACTCTGTTGCGGGTATCGCGAGTTTGCGAGGGAATAGAAAGTTCTTTGCATAGCCATCGCTTACTGTTTTCACATCAAATTTCTTTCCGATGTTTTTTACGTCCTGCTCTAAAATAATTCGCATATCGCGAATATTATAACATTGTCTTTAAAATTTCAATTGCTTTATCAAGCTGAGGGTCTTTTCCATTCTCACTATCTTTTTCAGTGAGTTCAATTTTGTAGTCTGGATCAATGCCGTTTTTCTCAAGAATGCGTCCTCCAGGCAAGACCCACTTTGCGACAGTAACCTTGAGTGTCGAGCCATCACTTAATTCCTGAAGAGTTTGCACAGAGCCTTTTCCAAATGTTTTCTGACCCACGAGTTTGACGCCTTTTTGGTCCTGGAGACTTCCTGCAAGAATTTCTCCTGCCGATGCAGTGCCTTCATTCACAAGAAGAACTACAGGAAAACGCCTCCATGCTTCATTGCCATTTGCGCGGAATACTTTGTCATCTGCGTTTTTAAAACGTTCTATAACCACTACATCCCCTCGCTTCAAAAACCATCCTCCGATGTCTACCGCAACTTCCAAAAATCCTCCCGGATTATTTCTTAAGTCAAGCACAAGTCCATCTGCGCCCTGCAGGAGTGTTTCGAGTGATGCTTGATAGAAAAGCCTTAATGCCTGAGCATTAAAGCTGCTCAACTTCATATATGCAATATTCCCTTCTTTTATTTCCCACTTAAGTGTGGGAATAGTTATAAGAGCGCGAGTTATTTCAACCTCTTTTGGTTTCTCTGCATCTTTTCCTAAAATAATAAACTTAACTTCAGTTCCTACCTTTCCACGGATAAGACTAATAGCCGCTCCTATATCCATGCCTGCGGTGCTTGTTCCATTGATTTCGAGTATTCTATCGCCTGCTTTAAGTCCTGC
>MHJO01000009.1:0-159 GCA_001818015.1 Candidatus Harrisonbacteria bacterium RIFOXYD1_FULL_40_9
CAAAGTTTTCCAGTCAATTACTTTTGGGAAACCAGCGCTCGCAAACTCGCGACCATTGTCAAACCAGTGTATCGAGCCAAGTTTTTCGGCGAGAGTACCCCTGATAGTTGTGTTTTCCAACGGGCCACTACCGGGAACGCTTTATCAAACGGCTTCATG
>MHJO01000009.1:252-926 GCA_001818015.1 Candidatus Harrisonbacteria bacterium RIFOXYD1_FULL_40_9
GTTAAGGGATAGCCGAATTCTTTCACGGCGCGAAAACGAATGCGGATACTATTGAGAAACTTCCGTTTTATTCGTTGGAGCGATTTGTTATGCTCATGCATTCGGTAGTACATTAACTTCTCCGGTAAGTTAGCAAACTTGCCCCGATGCAACAGTTCAAACAAAGTGTAGTAATCATCGTTGGGCTCCAGTTTTTCGGCCCACAGTTTGTTGCGGCGCGGTAAGAGTGAGCGGCGCACCATAATCGACGGGTGAAGCATCGGGTGCAACACTCCATAACTTTGGTAAATTTCATCGTGAGTGGTGGGGAAAACTTTCTCACCGATGATCTCTCCTTCACCGTCAATAATATGAGCTTGGGTACCCACCACAATGTAATCCGGATTTTTCTCTAAAAAATCCACCTGCCGAGTAAGTTTATTTACAGAAATCCACGGATCATCATCATCGATCATCGCAATATATTTACCTCGCGCCTTATGCAATCCTTGATTATAATTTTTTGAAATTCCTTGATTTACCTCACTTCGAATATAGATAATGCGAGGTTCTTTGTTTTGCCACACAGCTATTTCATGTGGCGTGGCATCTGCAGAACCGTCGTCTGTAATAATAAGTTCCCAATCGGCGAAATGCTGACTCTGCACACTCTTAATCGCAGCGCGAACAAGATG
>MHJO01000009.1:935-2358 GCA_001818015.1 Candidatus Harrisonbacteria bacterium RIFOXYD1_FULL_40_9
ATACGTAGCCATTAAAACAGTAACTTTCGGAGACTGAGACATATGAGAATACTTTATAAGATAAAAAAAGAGGTGTCTACACTTGGTAGCACCCCATTCTCATTGTATTATTTTCGTGATTTCCAATAATGAGTTCACACGAAAATCTGGCCTTTCTTCCTTATTTTCTTTTCTAGTATTCTTTCCATCACTCTCCTCAATCAAAATTGTTTTTGTTCCCGCTCTCTTTCCTGCAACAATATCGTTAAGACTATCCCCAATCATCCATGAATGCTCTAGACTCACCCCATGCTTCTTGACTGCATCCATAATCATACCCACCTCTGGTTTTCTGCATATGCACCCATCAGTAGGTTGATGTGGACAGTAGAATATTTCATCAAGGAATACTTTGTATTTCGCGGAAAGTGATAATGACATCCATGTGTGAATATTTCTCAGGTCGTGTCCAGTGAGCAGTCCCCTTCCTACACATGCCTGATTCGTCACCACAAAAAGCAGAAATCCTTGGTCCTGTAGATATTTCAAAAGCTCACCAATGCCTTCTTTAAAATTGAATTCGGAACGATTCAATACATAATGTCCACGAGGGGGTGATTGATTAATCACCCCATCCCGATCAAGAAAAACTGCACGCTGCATGATTCTCTTTATTCTTTTTTTCTCGAAACGAGTGAAGTAAAATAGTCCTTAAAGTATCGTGTCATAAGGTGTAAAATCACCCCATGCACACTCTCTACTACCTCATATTTTCCTTTTTCTGTCGCAATTGTAATTTTAATATCTGCAAGCTCATTTAGTTTTCCTCCATCAAAACCTGAGATACCAATAACAGTAACTCCTTTGCTTTTTGCGAATTCAACCGCTTTTATGATATTTAGAGAATTGCCGGAACTTGAGATTGCAATTACAAGATCAGAATACTGAAGATAACTCTGTAGAGGTCCTGCAAAGACCCATTCGTAACCCACGTCGTTCGCCCACGCAGTGAGCTCTTCTTCTGTTGTCGGCAACCTAATCGCTTGGAAGCGACGAGTTGCCTTATGAAGCTGTGCGGTAAACACAGTCTTGTTAAAATCAGAGATCCAATGCGTAGCAAGTGCAAGAGATCCCCCGTTTCCAAAAATATAGATGCGACCATCACGTTCAAATACCGCCATTAATGCATTCAATGCTTTCGCAATTTCATCGCGAGGCATTCTTTGAATACACCCAATAACTTCTTCCGAAAATTTTTCAAGGAACGAGAACATCGTGCTAGTCCTCCAGCCCTCTATCACTTGATAATATCTCAGTTCCACATTGAGTAAAGGGTACATTAATCTCTTTGAATCCATTAAGATTCATAGTTTCTGCGGCATCGATTATCTTTCTACGCATCTCTTCCCTGTATTTCTGAGAAACGAGAAATGCAATGCAGCCT
>MHJO01000009.1:2432-5461 GCA_001818015.1 Candidatus Harrisonbacteria bacterium RIFOXYD1_FULL_40_9
CATCCACCCCTCGTGGAGCATTTCACCAAGTCGCCTTATATTTCCGCGCATCACATTATCTCGAAATTCAAATACAGAATCAGACATCTCCTTCAAAATTTCAAACTTTTTCTCCGTATTAGCAGTTTGCTCGACGAGCACCGACGAAGCGTCTCGAGTAATGCCCGTAAAAAAGAGCGCAAGATGCTGCTCAAGTGAAATCTTCAATCTGTGGTCAAGTGAAAGCGGCGCCACACTCACAGAACCCTCATTAAATTCAAACACATTAAATCCACCATATGCTGCGGCATATTGATCTTGCTTCCCTACTGGTTCCTTAATGAGATCAATTTCAAGCCTACATGCAGCCTCGGCTGCGCGCCGAGGACTAATATTCTCGCCTTGATACATATGAAGGGCCTTCATAAGAGCAACTGAAAAGCTCGATGATGAACCAAGGCCAGTTTTTGCAGGCATATCAGCAAACGACGCAATTTCAATACCCCTCGTAATTCCCATTTCCATGAGCGCAGCACGCACGCGAGTATGCTTCAATTCACTAGGGTGCCTTACTCTTTCAGCCACAGAATATCTTACTGATATCTCATTAATGAATGTAGTTCTATTTACTACAATATATACATATGCTCCTATTGTTGTTGAAATAACTCGTCCGGGATACTTCGTGTAAAATACAGGCAAATCAGTGCCGCCACCGACGAAACTAAGTCGTAGTGGAGCTCGCACGACAATCATAAACCCTCCGTTTTTTGTCAAAGAACGCTCGTCTAGTTTTATCAGAAAAACCTATTTTGTCAATTTACTTACCTTATTGAAACCTTCTTTCTTAAACCACTCAATATATTCCTTTATGGATTTCTCCGGTGTGTGATATGGATTCCATCCACGCTTTTTTAATTTCTTAATATCGGATACTGCATGACGCGTATCCGTCCTTCTGTAACCTGCTATTTCAAGAGATGATGTTGATTCTGCAAGGCGAAGTACAAGCTTTGCAAAATCAATAATCTTCCATGGTCGCCCACCACCCACATTCCATACCTCGAAATCCATTTTGGGATCGATTAATGCGAGAAGATTTGCATCTACTACATCATGAACATTCACAAAATCCCTTAATTGATTACCGTCTTCATATACAGTAAGTGGACTCCCTTGTAGTGCTTGAGTTACAAAAATACGAAGCGCTCCTGAATACAAATTTCGAGGAGATTGTCTTGCGCCCTGCACAATAGAATAGCGAAGCACAACTGTGGGAATATCATAGGTTTTCCCAAGCTGTAACGCCAAAGACTCTGCGGCAATTTTTGAGAGTCCATAGGAATTCGTAGGATTTACAGCCTGATCTTCTTTAAATGGAGTAAAGTGGGCGGGCTTTTTATGCCTACAAAGAATATCCCATTCCTTCTTCTCTAGTTGTACAAAACTTCGAAGTGGTGGGTAAAAAGTTTTTTTGTCATGAACACATGTATATATACCATCTCCATACGAGAACTGAGAACCTGCGATGACAATTTTTATAACAGGCAATTTCTTTTCGAGAATGATCTCGTAAAGAAGTGCGGCGCTTACTGTATTTGTATGAAAAAATTTTCCAAAATCAGGCATCTGGTCCTGATATGCAGCAAGATGATACACGATGCTTACTCCTTTTAATGCCTTCTCTAAATCAGCCTTCATTCTTACATCGCCCCTCATAAGTTCATATCCTTTTTTCTTCACATAGGATGGCCATTCTCCATTATGGACAGGCGGCTCTAGATTATCAAAAAGCCGGATCGAATATCCCTTCTCGCTTAATGCATCGGCAGTATGGGAGCCGATAAATCCAGCGCCACCCGTGATTAAAACTTTTTGTTGTATATTATTCATGAAAGCACTAATGAAGACACAGTAGGCAAAGTTATTGTTGTATCGGTTACGGGAATAAATGTACGACGCCTCGTGAATTCACGAAGTTTGTATATCATATTTCCTAGCACATGAACAGGCACAAGGCAAAGTAGAATAAAAAGGCTACATTTTTTTATTCCATCAAAAATTCCTTTTATCTTAAATAATTGGAGTGCCTTTTTTGCGTGTATTCTATCTTCCATAATCAAAGAACCCAAAACGACTCTGAACTGCCAAAAATTAAGAAGATTATCAATATTATACTTTTTGCATTCCTCCGTATTAAGCAGTGCTTTAAAATGTTTATAAATCGCGATATTCCTCTCAGCGGTCTCCTTGAAATATGTTTTTTGATCAGATAACGAGCCTGCTTCGTGTCGACGCTGAAACGCAAGGATTCTATCTAAAAAACAAAATTTTACTTTGTGATAACTTAGATTAAGCCATAAATACCAATCATCACTCCTTCTAAATTCTTTTCCCGGAAGTCCGTATTTTATAAGTATATCTCTTCTTATGAGTGCCGTCATAACCTGAATGACATTTTCTCGAATAAGCTTATCAAAAATATATCCAGAGTAATATGTTAACTTTTTTCTTAGAAGAATATGAGGAGTATTATCCCAAAAGTGAAGAATATCAGAATAAGAAACACCGCAATTGGGATTATCTAGCATAAAACGAACTTGTATCTCGATTTTATTGAGTGCAAATAAATCATCAGAATCTAAGAAAGAAATGAGGTCTCCCTGCGAATGTTCAAATCCCCTCTTGCGAGCTGCTGCCTGTCCTTCGTTTTCCTGATATATATAATGCACTCGATTATCATAATCGAGATACTTTTTTACAATTAAGGCGGTATTATCACGCGAACCATCATCAACAATAATGAGCTCGATATTGCGATACGATTGCAAAAGCACACTTGCAATAGTTTCTTGTATATGACGCCCTGCGTTATACGCAGGGACAATGACCGAAACGAGTGGCTGTTTCATGGCCCTACTTTACAAGCTTTGATTGACTTCGTCCATCCATACATCAAGAATTTTTGTTTCGCGCCCCACGAGTGATTGCTCAAGAATATTTTTTATCATCTTTTTATAATCTACGTTCTTATTTTTTTTCTCTGCATA
>MHJO01000010.1 GCA_001818015.1 Candidatus Harrisonbacteria bacterium RIFOXYD1_FULL_40_9
ATCCTTGTGGGCTGCTCCTTTATGGAGCTCAAGGCTCAGGCCACGCCGAGTCCGGCTCCGAGTCCGACTCCGAGTCCGGCTCCGAGTCCGGCTCCGAGCCCGGCTCCGAGTCCGGCTCCGACCGCGAGTCCTGCTCCGACCTTCTTCGTCCGCAACAGAAGAGAAGTGATCGTCAAGGGCGAAGTTCAGCCCAAGCCGACGATCACCGTCCTCCCGGCGAGCGTCGAGGGGTGGACCGTCCTGTGTCGAGTAGACACATGGACGGAGTACTTCGAGCTCACACTGCCGTCCACTGCGACCGAGTGGGAGGCAGTGCCCGGATCGAGGGTCGCCGCCCTCGAGTGCGAGCTCCAGGGAGGCGCAAATGCTCGGAGCACGCCGGGGAATGCCGGCGTGGTCCCAAAAGTCGACAAGGTGGTGGTTCGATTCAGGGTTTCGGGAGCGAGGCTCACCGAAACTCCGATCGACATCACCTTCCGGTAGAAGTTTTTTTCACAACCACAAACCAGGCCCGTCAAGACGACGGGCCTTCACTTTTTCATAATTTGCATTTATTTTAAAAACGTTGTATTATATGCGAAGTCCATTTCCAACAACACGAGGCGCTTATGATCTTCCACACGATTATCCTTGTACTTTTTTGCGGAATAGTAATAGTACTTTTGCTACAAGCATTCATTATTGTGCCTACGTATCATTACGGAGTCGTTACGCGGTTCAGCAGACGCACGGGAAGATGCGTTAAAGAAGGACTGCGTATCAAAATACCGCTCATAGACGAAATCGAACTCTATGATGCGCAGATCAAAACGACGCCTGTATCAGTCGTCGTAAATACGGAGGATAAGCAAGATATCACCGTCTACGGTTCGCTCAAATGGCAGCCAGATATTCAACTTATGATGCGCTACACCGAACTCAGTGAAGATACGCTCAAAAATGGAATTATTGATTCCATAAAATCAACACTCGGAGAGATTGCGGGGAATAATAGCTCGAGTTCCTTCACCACAAATCTGAAAATCGTTGAGCTTCTCATTAATTGCACATTTCGGCTCGAAACACCGCCTCATCTAAGAAGCGGCACAGTGGTAATAAAAAAAGATATTCTTGATTATTATGACAAGAGAAGAAGTACCATAGACTTTATGCTAAAAAATGACGAGAAGCACCACGAACGATCGCCGTTCGAAGAGCGATACGGTATCCATGTGGTTATATTTGATCTTTCGGATATTAAATTACCAGAAAAAACTCAAGCATCTCTTGAAAAGAGAAAGCAGGCAGACGCGGATACAGACGCCGCAGAAACACGGATGAGAAGAGTTGAAATCCAGGCCGCAAAACTTATAGAAAAAGGTGTAGATCCTCAAGCCGCGATTCTCACCGCCGCGAAAGCAAACGGCATCGAGATCAGTGGCCAAATATATAGTGGCGCAATGCCTATCCAGGATATCCTTATGAGTGTTGCAAAGAAAATCGGCGGAGGAGATACGCCAAAAAGCAAGAATGATGGAGTGCCAAGAAGAAAAGGAAAGTAGGCGTAAATGCACTCAACCAAAGCTCAATCACTTTTAGGAAAGAAACCGACGCTTATTATTACTGGGATAATTGCATTCCTCTTAGGCACAGTACTTATTATTGAATACACAATAGATATTGACGATTGGTGGAATAAGAGAAAATTAGCGCGCACACTAAGCAAAAACGCAGACATATCAAATTCGAATACGATAAGCAAAGAAGAAATTGTCTATATTACAAGGGAACGAAATTTTCAAAAAATACTCGTGGTTCCCTATGAGTGGAGACGCATCTATTTTGAACCCGGACGCATGTGGACCCTAAAGCCAACACACGGAATAGATCTTGAAATAAAATGGAAAGAATATGATGTGCCTCGAAGAATAAATATGGCGCTAAAGCCACACGAGAACCCCGAAAATAGAAAAGAAATAATTGATGGAGTAGAGGGTCCTCAGTGGATAAGAAGCGTACGAAAGCCCACTGAAGTCCTCTTGTGGGTAAAATAAAACCACACACAAACAACACAGCCCACACTCACGTGCAGGCTGTTTTCTTTTTATTACTTGTTGATATGGAAATTAATTTACACCAAGAAAATTCTGAACAAAGGAAACCACTCCCCGAGCAAGAAATGCAACCGCTACGCCTACTGCTGCGTAGAGTAATTTATTATGAGCATCTTGCACTTTTTTTTCATCTCCCTCTGAGGTGAGATAAAGATATGCGGCGCTTAATACCATAAATGTTGCATAGACAAGCAATAAGGTGAAAAGCCAACCTAAAGCCTTATCGATAAATCCTAAGACATCATTAAAACTCTTCACCGGAGACTCTGGTAATGTTTCTCGAACAGGGACAGGGCTTTGCCCATACGCAATAAATGGCAACGAAGCGCTGAGAATTACAACCACTTTTTTAACTAATTGAGACATATATAATCTTATTTTTAAAACCGACCTTTCATGAAAACAATTCGAGTGGATCCCTACTTCTTAAAAAAATCTTGAATGACATATACAAACCCGGACCCTACGAGAATAATAGCATAGCCGAGCGCTGCGTACAAAATAATCCACTTACCTTCCTCAAATTTCTTTGGGTCTCCTGCGGAAACCATAATTTTATAGGCTCCGTAAAGAATCATGCCCGCGGCAATAGGAATGGCAATTATTTGAAGAGCTTCTGCAATCTTTTTAATAAGCTCCGTGATACTACTTACCCCTAAAGGATTTGGTATTTTAAAAGACTTACCGGCATTGGGATTGCCTCCTGCTGCCTTAGGAGTAGTCGGCTCCACAGCTCCGCCAACTTTTACATCACCTGGAACCGTAATTTGTCCGCCCACTCCTTGTGCATATGATTCATGTATGCCAAAAAAATTTAAAAACAAAAATCCAGAAACAAATACAACCGCACTATATTTTCTTATCATACCTCTATTATCGAATATCATATCCATAGAAGCAAACGGATTTTATTTCCCACACAATTGACTTAAATCTTTCCACCCCCCGATGAAGCTTTGAAAATCTTTCGCATCCCCCACAACAAGAGACAAAAATGTATTTAGAATCATCCATGATCCCAAAACAAGTATCAGTCCAAAAAATGCCGCCTTAAATATACCAATCCCTTTTTTATACCATTCCGGCGAAGCACCACTCATCATAATATACGCACCTCCTATAAGAATAAAAATCACTCCTATGGGAATTGAAGCAACAAAAATGAAATTCACTATATTCTGAAATGTCGCCGCAAGCGCACATAGATTACACTGATCAACAATAGCCTTTTCCCCTATTTGGGGATCGCACCCAATAAGATTTTCTTGTGCAAAAAGAGGTGTTGCACTAAAAACGACAACTACAAAAATAAATACGAAGTAATGCACTATTTTTTTATTCATATCATTATTGAGCACGTTGATTCATTAAGCTCGTCACACGCGCTTCTGCCTCTTCGAGTGCGGAGTTTCCAGGAAGACGGCCTCCAAGCACCGCAGAGACTGCCTGCGAAAAGATGTCCGCAGTTTTTTCGCTATCAACTTGAGGCCATGAACGAGCGATAAGCGCCTGCTTCGCGAAAACTCCAGCTTCGCCATTATTACCATACTCTGCAATGAGCGTACGGAGCGCGGGAGAATGATTACCAAGACGCATATATTCTTTTAGGGCGCTTGCCTCTGTCGCCAAATGAAGCACGAAACGAAGTGCTGCCTCAGGATACTGAGTTTGATGAGATACTGAAAGCCCGAGGTAACGAGCGCCCGCAACTGATTGAATTACTCCCCGGGGCTGAGGGAATGAAGCAATGCCGATTCTCAAGAATGGATTACGCGTTTTTACATATTTCAAAGCTCCTTCATAGTGAACCAGCATCGCAGTTCTTTGATCAGCAAATGCATTTAAAGCGCTACCCACGCTATCATTCCATGTATATGCGGCATTTTTAGGATCGGAGAACTTAAGATAGAAGTTAAATGCCTCTTTTCCAATAGCATTCGCGAATGTTGCCTGCGTGAAATCACCATTTACCATCTCAGTGCCTGATTGAAGCATAAGAGTTGAAATAATATCTGACATATTATCAATCGACCGCTTTGACCCACCAAGTGCGATCGCGGCACGCTCAATGCGCCCAAGCGAGGTGAGCGCGCGAAGCCGAGGAATAAGATTTATTACTTCTTGCCAATCCCGAGGAGGGGCTACTATCCCCTCATTATCAAAAATATCTTTATTATAAAAAAGCGCGAGCGTATCAATATATAAAGGCAAGGAGAAGATTACCCCATCAGCAGCAAAATCTTGTTCTGCAATACGAGGAAAAAGCTCACGAAATGATTGGAGTGTGAGCATCGCCTCAGGAACGGGGTATAGTTTATTGTAATGTTTTGGAACCCATGTGTTGTCAATCACGAATACATCCGGGCCATTCCCTGCGGCAAGCGCATCAACAAGCGAAGATTCATATAGCGCAGAATCTACTTTTTTATACGACACCTTTACTCCCGGATATACTGCATTAAATCCTTTAATAAGCGGATCAACTATGCTCGATTCTTCCACCCCCCACACGGATAGTTCCGCTTTCAATTGATCTTCGGGACCAACACGAAGACCAGGAATAACTCCCGTAAAAACGAGTCCAAAAAAGAAAATAATACTTCCGACGATGCCGATCACTATGCGCTGAGAACGAGAAAACATACATTAAGTATAATCTCAAAGAGTAACGGCGCCAATTAATTGATCGCCTGCATTTAATTTCATTACTCGCACTCCTTGAGTCGCACGCCCCGCGAGCCTAATGCTTGCAATCTCGATGCGAATAACTTGGCCTTTCGCCGATAACGCAAGGAGCTCTATTTCTTCATCAATAATCTGTGCACTAATAATGACGCCTGTCTTGTTGGTAAGTTTGAGTGTTTTTATACCAGAACCACCTCGCTTCTGAACTTTGTATTCGGTAAGCGAAGTTTGTTTTGCAAATCCATGCGCAGTAACCACAAGAAAACGGGCTTTCTTTGTGTCTTTTTCAATCACCCCAAGGGAACTGATTTCATCTTTTTCTTTTAACTTAATTGCGCGAACACCTCCCGCACCTCGTCCCATCGCCCGAAGCTGTGATTCCCTAAATCGAATCGCCTGACCAAAACGAGTTGCGATAATAACGTCAGACTGCCACGATGAAAGCTTTACCTCCTGAAGCAAGTCTCCTTTTTTAAGCCCGATTGCGATAATTCCCGTACGCCTTACATTTGCAAAATCCCGAAGGTTTGTTTTTTTGATCATTCCTTGCTTAGTCACCATAATAAGAGAGTGAGAAGACGCTTCCTCGGACTTTGCCTTTGAAGATGAGGCATAACTTACGATTGCGCTGATTTTTTCCTCCTGTGGAATTTCGAGGAAGTTATGAATTGATTTGCCCTTTGAAGTCCTACTTGATGCAGGAATATCATATACACGAGTTTGAAACACTCGGCCTCTGTCCGTAAAGAATAAAATATAATCGTGGGTATTTGCAGAAAGTAACTGTGTTAAAAAATCCTCCTCTGCAAGATCAGAACCTATCAAGCCCTTTCCTCCACGCTTCTGCATCTTAAATGAAGAAGGAGCCATGCGCTTGATATTTCCACTCTTTGAGAAAGTAATCACTGTTTCTTCCTGAGGAATAAGGTCTTCTTCGTTGAATTCCTTAAGACTTCCTGCGACAACTTTTGTCCTTCGTTCGTCTCCAAATTTCTTTCGTACATCGGCGAGTTCATCTTTAATAACTTGAAGAATCTTTTTTGGGCTCTTTAAGAGCAATTTTAAATCCTCGATAAGCTTCCTCTTCTCCTTTAACTCATCTTCGATTCTTTGGCGCTCCAAAGACGCGAGTGTTTGAAGCCTCATTTCAAGAATAGCGGTTGTTTGCCTATCGCTTAACTTAAAGATCTTCATAAGCTCTTTATGAGCCTCTTCTTTATCAGCAGACTTTTTAATAACCGCGATCACTCGATCAATGTCTGCAAGTGCAATGGAAAGTCCTTCTAAAATATGAGCACGCTCTTCAGCTCTCCGTAAGTCGAACTCAGCACGACGACGCACCACGGTTTGCCTATGAGCCACATATGCTTGAAGCACATCCTTAAGAGACATCACTTGAGGCTGTAAGCCGTCAGCAAGCGCGAGCATATTTAAATGGAAATCCTTTTGAAGATCGGTATATTCGTAAAGTTGGTTCAAGATTTTCTGGGGAGCAGCGTCGGCCTTGAGCTCGATCACGACCCTCAGTCCAGTTCTGTCTGACTCATCGCGCACATCACGAATTCCCTCTACTTTCTTTTCTTGAACAAGATTCGCGATTTTTATAATAAGTTCAGCCTTATTCACCTGATAAGGGATCTCGGTAATAATAATTTGCAATTGCCGAGCCTTTTCCCCTTCTTTAATATCAGCAACTCCACGAGTCGTGATTGTTCCACGACCTGTTGTGTATGCGTCAACGATCGCTTTTCTGTCATATATAATGCCTCCCGTAGGAAAATCAGGGCCCTGAAAATATTTCATAAGGGCGGGCATATCCGCTTCAGGATCATCAATAAGATGAAGCGTGGCATCAATAACCTCGCCTGCGTTATGAGGAGGAATGTTTGTTGCCATGCCAACCGCGATGCCTACGGTGCCATTTAAAAGTAGATTAGGAAGCTTTGCGGGAAGAACTTTAGGTTCCTGACGTGTCGCATCATAGTTTGGACTCCAATCAACTGTTTCTTTATCAATATCAGTAAGCATTTCTTCCGCAATTTTCGAAAGCCGCGCCTCGGTATAACGCTCGGCTGCCGCAGGGTCACCATCAAGGCTCCCAAAGTTACCTTGTCCTTGAATAAGAGGATAACGAAGCGAAAAATCCTGAGCCATACGAACGAGAGCCTCATAAATCGGCATGTTTCCATGAGGATGATAACGACCCATCGTTTCACCGGTAATGTTTGCTGATTTTCTAAACTTCGATCCGGAGGTAAGGCCAGAGTCCCACATCGCCCATAAAATTCTTCTCTGTACAGGCTTTAACCCATCGCGCACATCGGGAAGCGCGCGAGCAACAATCACCGACATCGCATAACTCAGATAAGACTCCTTGAGCTCTTGAGTTAATTCTCGTTTCTCTATATTACTTTTTGATTCTTCAGCCATATTAATATGAAAGTTTTTGATACGGAACTTTTTCTAATCCATCAAGAACAAAATCCGGCTTAAGGCGTCTCACCTCTATAAACCGTGCTCCCGTGAGTCCTCCAATGTATCCTAGTAATGCAGTTTTTAAAGAGGAGGCTTTAGAAAAAGAATTGCGTAACGTTCCAGAAAGCGATGGCACAACGCCCTGCTCTTCTTCGTTACTTACTTTATTACTATCCCCCCTTTCAGGAGTTACCCCGCCTATTACCGCATTAATATATACAACCCACAGCGCAATAATAAAAACAACAGTAGTTCCGCTTAAAATCCAAAGCCACATCTTTTTCACGTCTTCGGATGACTCTTGGAGAGTAACAACAAAATGCTTGATCTGCTTTATCATATTCTTATGCTTTTAAAATCATTACTTTCGTTTTTGCCTCAGACAGATCCCTTGCTTTAATTGAGAGCTTCTCCTCGGTAGTTGCCTCATACCCTACCGCCTTCAAAAATTCTTTTACGTCGCCTGCATCACGCTTAAGATCAGGAATTTTGAAAAATGTAGGGATTACAATCTTTGGTTCGATCTTTTTTATGAGCTTCGCCGCTTCCTCAAGTGGTAGAAATGGACTTCCCCCCGCGGGAATCATAAGAATATCTGTTTTTACAAATGCTTCCAATGTATCAGGTTCAAGAGGATTGCTTATGTGTCCCAATATCCCGAATTTTATATCCTCCAACTTGAATACATATGCAATTTTCGTAAATGTATCTGTAGATTCCGATACTAATTGAAAGCCTCGTATTTCAAGCCCCATGACATCATACTCGCCTGCGGAATGTATTCGGACGACTCCTTCCTCGCCTTTCTGCTCACCAAAAGATTCGAGTCCATGGGCCGCGCGCAATGTCTCGAGAAGAACATTATGACGAAAACGAGGAGGCGTAAGTCCTCCTTTTGCTTCGAATGGGTCAATAAGAAGATCCAAAGATCCCGCTTGAATCCTAAAACAACCCTCGCCGTACCAATTAATAGACATCAGTCCTACTTTACCTCAAAGGGGCTTGATTTTCAATAGTTTTTATGTAATCTTACGTAAATATCAATACATTCATGGCAAGCATTAAGAAAATAGCAACACTCTCGCAGTTCGCACAACTTATTAAAGGAGAACCAGCATTAGTTCAAATTTTAAAGGTAGGTGAACTCATTTCTGTAACTTTCCTCGAAAGAACATCCAGAGAAGCATACTTTGAAATAGGCAACATCGGAACAGGTATTATTTTTGGCACAGAATTACTTAATGCCCGAAAACTCATAGAGGAATTAAAAGTCGGAGACAGCCTTACAGCTAAAATTGTATCCCTCGACAATGGTCATGGCTATGTCGAACTTTCAATTAGTGAAGCGGGTAAGCAAAAAGCATGGCAAGTTATCAAAGAGCTCCAAGAAAAAGGAGAGATTATTACTGTAAAAATTGGAGGTGCAAATAGCGGTGGACTCACAACTATTATCAATAACATTCCCGCATTTCTTCCTGTATCTCAGCTTTCAAACGAGAATTATCCCCGCGTAAACGATGGAGATCGCGCAAAAATCCTTGAAGAATTAAGAAAGTTCGTAGGCCGCGATCTTAAAGCAAAAATTATTGATGTTGATGCAAGAAAAAATAAACTCATTATTTCAGAGCGTGAAATTAGCGACCAAAATGTTAAAGAGTTATTGGGCAAATACACCGCAGGCCAAATCATAGATGGCGTCATATCAGGAGTTGCAGACTTTGGGGCATTTATTAGATTCACTGACAATCCTGCAATCGAAGGCCTGATTCATGTCTCTGAGATTGACCATAAAATCGTAGAGAATCCAAAGGAGGTATTGAAGATTGGAGAAGCAGTCAAGGTACAAATTCTCGAGATCAAAGAAGGACGAGTTTTTCTTTCATTAAAGGCATTAAAGCCAAATCCGTGGGATAAGGTTGCAGATAAATACAAAGTAGGCGCAGAAATAGAAGGAGTGGTGTATAAATTCAACCCATTTGGCGCATTCATTAATCTTGATAACGAAATCCAGGGACTTATTCATGTGTCACTTTTTGGAGGTAGTATCGAAGAGATGAAAAAGAAGCTCACTGTGGGACAAAAATATACATTCATCATAGAACTCGTAAAGCCTACAGAGAAACGATTAATCCTTAAACTAAAGTAAATATAAAAACCGCCCTTCTGGCGGTTTTTATATTTTTTCATTCACTTAACCAATTTTCTCTATTCTCAAGCATTTTTTGCGCATATGAAATTGCCTCTTCTTTTGTTTTAAAGTGTTTGGCATCTGGAGCATCTCCAATCCAATCCCCTTTATATGATTCTTGATTTTCTAGAAGCCCATATACTACGTATTCTCCATTTTCCTCCACTACGGTAGTATATATTTGTCCTCCTTCTGCCCACCCCACAGATGCATGCTCACTTTCAAATACTTCTTTGAAGTTTTTCTCCTCTTTGTTTTCCTCGGATATATTTTCAAAATCCATATTTATATAGAAATTACATAACGACCTTTTATTGAGTATTTTCTTTTTTAATCCACTTATCAAGCTCTATTATAATTTCATCGGGGATAACAACCTTCTTTCCGGGAATAGTAACCCCAGGATAACGCCATGCAGAAATAATTAACTTTTTCTGCTGCCGCTTTTGATACATAACCCACACTTCATGAAGTTTTTTTGTAGTACTACTTGACTGCATAACGGCCACCGTCTCTCGCGCTATACCTTCCTCAGTTCGTTTTGGATTGCGAATGACTCCTAGGATCAAACTCTTTGAAAGCCTGTATTGGACCATTTTCGTTTTCACATGATTCGTCCATTCATATTTATGATCGTTTTTAGGAAACGCAAACATATAAGGTATATGTCACATAACCATATCTTATAACATTATCTGCGCTCAATCCCCCCTATCTCCTTAAAAATTCTGACATACTTTTCTCAAGAGCCTTGATGGCTGTCTGGATGTCTGCCAACATCTGAGAAGCAGGGATATTACTTGTATTTGCCACGCAACTAGATCCATTCCAGTATTGGCCAGATGGACAGTCTGTGCTTGAAGTATTCACGCACGCGGATCCATTCCAATATTGGCCAGATGCACATGAAGAAGAACCTGTATTAGCAGTACTCGTACAACCAGACACATAATTCGAAGAACATTGATACAAGACACCTGATGAATTTCTGTATTCTGTCATACCCGAATTAAAACAGTATCCATCACTACCCATAGTATGCCAACCAGTTCCATACTGAGTTTCACATGCATTTGTGTAAGTGGAACTCGTATTCGTATAAGAGGTAATGCACGCGTACCCACTCCATGTTTGACCCGCCAAGCATGCAGAAGATCCCGGTGTAACACAACTTGATCCATTATAGTATTGACTTGACGAGCAAAGCAGAGCTTGACTGCATTTATTTGGATCAGGCATGCCAAAATCAACGCTATTTGAGTCTCCTGCTCCCGGCATCCACACACTAGAAGCGGATGGCACTCCAGCACAAGCTTGTTTTAAACTATCAATTCTAGTCTGACTTGCATCAGACCGAATAGACGACTGCATTCCAAGTGAATTCCATACCTGATTTCTTGTGTTTTGATAATACGTTGACGACGTAGATTGAGTTACGCATGATGTCCCATTCCAGTACTGATTAGAGGAGCAGTAATATGGATTGGTAGAGCTAGAAGCAATAGTAGGAACTGAAATAGTTGTCGTAGTAGCTATAGGACAATTAGGAATTCCAAAATTTTGCCAATTAATAGCCGCGTCATTACCCGCGCCAGCTCTCCATGCCAATTGACTTTTATTTATAAGTCGACACTGCGAATCGACACTCGCTATATAATTAAGATAATCGTTATCAGTTCTATTTAGAATATATGAGCTTTCAGTCAAGTTATCTTTAAAATTCCAAATATGCAGCTTCCAATCAGCATTATAAGAAGTAGATGAGCTCGTGATGTAGGTAGTAGATGATCCGGGCGCAATTCCAAGAGCGCAACCAACCCCATTAAAATACTCACCACTTCGACACAGAGATGCTGAACGGCATTTCGCTCCATCAGGCATGCCAAAATCCTCGTTACTAAATACACCAGCACTCGGCAACCATACATTAGCAGTCGCAGGAATAGTCAAACATGATTGCTTTAAGGAATCTATTCTTGCTTGACTCGCATCACTTCTAATCCATGACTTCAAACCGAAACTATTCCAAATTTGCTCTCTTTGGCCACCAATAGGATTTGGTGCAGTTTCTCTCCTTGCCTCACAAGAATAGTATGTGCCGCATTGAGCAGATTGATATGAAACTACTTTTTCCTGTCCGAGAGGGCATGAGTTCACAGTTACAAGAGCGGGGCATACAAGTTCCTGCGATTGACTTGTCTTTTGACAAACCGCGCAACCATCTTGCCCAAAGCCGACTTGACCTTCCGTGCATGCAGGAAGGGTATTGTATAGAGGGCAACTTATTGGTTGATCCCCATCATAATCATTCCAACCAAACTGCTTAAAACTAGCAACAGTAAGCGGGCCCACAAGGCCAGTTTGTATAATGCCATATTTTCTCTGCCAACGCATGATGGCATTTCGAGTAGCCTGTCCGTAATATCCAGTCACAAGACCCTCGGGATATAAATCCCTATCTTTAGCTAAAAATTCCTGTACCGCCCTTACGTCTTCGCCTTCATAACCTGAACGTAAAACACGATTGATTTCTGGTAGAGGCCCTGTTTCTTTCTTAAAACTGACACTAGGTTGCGCTTTTTCTTCGACAATGACGGGCTTAGTAGCTACCTCAGACCGTAATGTATTGACCTCTTTTTTGAGGCTTTGTATTTCAGCCAATAATTGCAGGATTTGCTTTTGAAGAGTTTCAAGCGTTACACTACCTGCACTTGTGGTACTTTGTGCATAGGCATAAAGACCTGTACCGACCATGGTCTGGGCAAGGACCATGCTCACCACAAAAAACTTTTTAAAAAGATTGATCATTTTTTATAATGATTTTTCAAAATTAATAATGATAATACATTTTTAATAATAACCTCCGCCCATGAAATATCCATACATGAGTTATCAACAATCAATAACCGCAACTAGTTGAGCGGGTAAGCGGAATCGAACCGCCATCTCGTCCTTGGCAAGGACGTGTAATAGCCACTATACCATACCCGCATTCTATTTAATGTAACCTAAAAATACCTTCGAAATCAATAATTATAGGATTATATACACATTACCCAGTGCGCCCATGAGGAATCGAACCTCAATCTCATCCTTCGCAGGGATACGCTCTATCCATTGAGCTATGGGCGCATATAATCTAAAAACGAATCAAACGAGAAAATGAATCAAAGAAAGATTCTTTAATCTCTGACTCAGGAAGGAATAGTAGCAAAAAATCCCTTACCTGAGAAGACACGTCACAAGGAACGAATATTTTAAGAACAAGCCCCGTACGAGACTTCGGAAGAAGCATTAACTCATTAAAACTGTCATTTTCTTCACGAATCCAAAATCCAGCAAGAGAAGAATATTCACAAAACGCAAACGTTCCGATGCGTACACCCTTTTCCCCTACCTCAAAAGAAAGTACTCGCGGCATTCGCTTTGACCACGTCATCATAAGTCCATAAGCAATACCGAGAAATACAATAAGAAGAAAATTCTTCTGCCACAAAGCGAAAAGCACAAGAGCTGCAAGAATTCCCACACTCCAAAGATACCATTCCCTACCTTTCTCTTTGTACATAAACTCAGGAGCGTTCCATGCAATAGATTGAGGAAGTTCGTTACTCATACGCTTTCGATATAAGAACAAGTGCAAGCGCACTAAAGGCAATAGTCACGTCCCTAAAAACAATAAGCATTTGATCAAGATTAAATACAAGAATTCCACAGAGCGTAAGAAATGCGCATAGAGCCGCATGGGATGTTTTCCATGAAATAATAAGCCACACACCAAGAGTAATTTCATACATCGCAAATAACAACATCCACGTATTGGTTGCAATAAGGAGTCCATCCTGCATAAAACGCGGGAAGAATCCCACCCAATTCGAAGCATCATTTAAAGAAGAGATTCCTGCATATAAAAACACAAAAGATAGCCCAATCCTTAAGAGCCATGAAGCATGACGGACATATGTATTCATTGTATCTATCTTATCATATTTTAAGTCGGATACGATGCTTAAAGCTCATTATTAACGGATTTCCTTGTGCGCGGCCCCACCACCCCAAACCCAGTAGTTCTCGCATCCCCACCACAAACAATCCCTCGATCGCATTGATACTGCTCGACCACAAGCATAGTAAGTATCCCAAAATAACCCGTTTCTTGGGGTATATGAAGATAGCTCCTTTGCATCAAAAACCGTTGCAGTAGAGATACATCGTCATTAGACGTCCCAAATGCAAGTGATTGCGTGATTAGTGGAGATTCTACAAAAGACCCCACCAGACTATTCTCCTTGTCGCGAAGAAGAATTTTAATTTGCCTAAAAAGATTTGAATTTTCAGGTTTAATAGCAACATACACTGCATCGTGATTTCGAAGATCAATGGTACGCGTACTCCACTCCATTGCATTCCATCCCTGCGCCCCCCTTGCCTTTACTGCTCCGTGAGGAATTGCATTATTCCATCCACCATTGTGGATATCAAAAAACGCATAGCGAACTTCGTGAAGGATTTCATTATCATCCTTATTTCTCATCCACCCCACAATAATTTCGTTGCGAGAAGGCACATATGTTCCATGCACACTATAAACCTGCTCTATATTATCACGCTCTTTTTCTTTATAAATTTCAAAATGATCGAAATAAAAATCAGCAGGCACGCGGGGCAACTCATGTCGCATATCAACGTAAAATCGAGTAAGAAGATCGAAGTAATTCATACCCCTCTCGCCCGTTGGATACTCAAGCACTCCTTCATCCAAACCTCCTTCCGCACCACGCCTATGATTAGGATGCGGATCCACTATAATCTGATGCCATTCACCCGTATAAGGAATATTGTAGTAATGATAGAAATGATCGCCACCTGATTCGGCGCTATCTTTGTCTCCAGAAGAAGATCGAATGTATGTCCCTACATGCATATTTGCGCGCCCTCCATCTGCCTTACTGATACCTTCCGGAACCTTAATCCAAAACCGCATACGATTGTATGTATTTATCTTCCATTCACGTGGATTTTCAATATATTCTCTCATGAAATGCCACGCATCCCGCGTACGAGGAAGAAACTGGAGGTACGCATTCCCCTTCTCTACCCGCACACGAAGACTACTACTTCCATTATATGAATCAGTGCTCGCTATATCTTCTTCCCCGCGATCTGAATCTTCTTTGGAATTTTCGTACAAATTCCACAATAAGCGCCGCTCAGGATTAGTGCGAGTCTCATCAGCTATCCTTATGGATTGCCTCTCAAAATCATCAATAATAAGAGCGCGCGCAGAGAATGGCATAGTACTTACAAAAAAACTCGCTATAAGCAGTGTATTCCTCACTCATTACCTATACTGAAGAGCAAATAAATATTACATGAAAATGCCGCATTTTTTTCTTATGTATTCACAAACCGCAAGCAGTAAATTAAGATCAAAATTATGAAAATATTATTCTTACGAGCAGTAATTGTGCTTATCGGAATCGTGACACTTATAGTCATGATTCGATTTCCCTTGACTGAAGGGAGGGCCGTAAGCTTAGACCTGTTTAGTATTTATTCTGATCCGTTCATCATATATGGATACACAGCATCTATTTCATTTTTTGTTGCGCTGTATCAGGTATTTAAATTATTCGGATACATCGAAAATAATAAAATATTCTCACTAAGTGCCGTAAAAGCTTTAAGGAATATAAAATATTGCGCAATCATACAAAGCATATTAATCGTGATGGTAGCACTATATATAGGGATGTTTCACGGCATAAATGACGATCCGGCGGGTTTTATTGCCATAGCCATTCTTGCCACCCTTATTTCTATCGTCATCGCCACCACAGCGGCGGTATTTGAACGAGTTTTGCAAAATACGGTGCAAGGAGATTAAATAGCTTACTTGGCGGCAGACAAAACTATTTGGATTTAGATTTTTTTCCGAGCATAGATTGCACCGAAGAGCTAATCGGTTTATTAATGCGATGAATACAGCCGAACCAGCAACAAGGACGCCGCATTCCCTCTTTAAGTTCCTTAATTGTTCTCTTTATGTGTTCCTTCCTTGTTTCGTCTTTCTTGACAAAGATAATCCAACAAATCCATTCATTGCGCGCAAGTGGTGTAATATCATTCCATACTGCAAGTGCTTTCAGGTCAGAAGTTAATGCATCCCGTAAATCTACAGGAACTTTATGCGCTACACCACTCACAATATCCTTTTTAGTCTTAATCACAAGATTTATTCTCTACTTTTCGCCTCATTTATTTTTACTAGTACTTTGACTAGTTTCTCTATTGCTTTGAAATCTGGCGGTGAGGGTAGTCGGACAAATTAGTGCAAAAGCTTAATGAGCTATTGGACTTCACGGATCATGCCGACAAGGTATTCCAAACGAGTGGGATGCACCAAAAGCGCACACTGATGAAGCTTTGCTTCGAAGAATTCAATGCATACTCGTAGAGATTTTCCTAGTAAGTAGGATAGCTTTTCTAAGATAAGTTAAAAATCAATCTGGTCAAAATCCATTTGTTCTTTGGGTATGCCTTTTGAAATTCCGTAATCTATAACTTCCTTTATTTTATTTTTTGCATCCCGATTGAGTTGAAAAATTCTCCCCCCCTCTCCATCATCGGCTCCAAAAGCAACAATAAGCTCATTTTTATCATTTTCTCTATAACCGTCCATGTACCAAGGAATATTTGGGTCATCGTAGTGCTTTGTCATTTGCCCTTGTAACTCCTTGATCTGCCTCAGGGTTACTGAGACCTCATCAATACTAATCCAAGCATCTTTTTCGAAGCTTTCTATTGTTTTAGCTTCCAACTCATCCAGTATACTTGGGTTAATAAAAGCTCCTCGCACTACTCGCATTTTATATTTTACTTCAGATGAGGTATCGAATTCGTTTTTCATTATTTTAACACTCTTGTAATTCTTGGCGGAGGCGATGTCCCGAAATTAGAACCGAAACGACTTGATTTCAGGAGCGTTGATAAAATTGTACGTAACTTAAGGCGAATCTACAAAGAAAATCCTGCCTT
>MHJO01000011.1:0-384 GCA_001818015.1 Candidatus Harrisonbacteria bacterium RIFOXYD1_FULL_40_9
ATTCGCAACCATCGCCCTGAAGCGTTGCATAAGGTGCTGGAGATCATGGGCTATTCGGACGAAAAGATCCAAGCCGATTACGGGCACATGCTCGATGCGTTCAAGCTGGGCACTCCGCCCCATGGAGGCATCGCCCCGGGCATCGATCGCATTGTGATGATATTGCAGAACGAGCCAAACATCCGCGAGGTCATCGCATTCCCAAAGACCGGCGATGGTCGCGATCTGATGGTCGACACCCCGTCGGAGTTCACGGAAAAACAGCTGAAGGAATTGCAAATTAAGATAGATAAGAAAAAATAATTTAGCGTGTCATCCTGAACTTGTTTCAGGATCTCGTGTTCGATCAATGAGATTCCGGATCAAGTCCGGAATGACAACATG
>MHJO01000011.1:401-2981 GCA_001818015.1 Candidatus Harrisonbacteria bacterium RIFOXYD1_FULL_40_9
ACGAACGCTTGTAGTTATAAAGCCTGATGGAGTCCAGCGTACCCTTATCGGAGAAATTATCGGCCGATTCGAGAAGGCTGGTTTAAAGTTGGTGGGTTTAAAAATGGTAGTACCTACAACCGACATGGTTGAGGCACATTATTGTGTTGATCCCGAGTGGAAGCGAATTACGGGAGAAAAAACAATTGAATCATATAAAAAGAAAGGAAAGACTCCTTATTCAGAAAACCCCATTGAGGTTACTGATATTGTTCTTAAAAACTTAAAGCGATATATGACATCCGGTCCTGTGGTTTCTATGGTATGGCAGGGGATGCATGCGGTATCCGTAGTGCGTAAGTTAATCGGAAGTACAGAGCCACTCACTTCTGATGTGGGTACTATTCGTGGTGATTTTACTATCGATTCTTATGAAATCTCTGACATTGATGGGCGTGCGGTGAGAAACTTGATTCATGCATCGGGTAATACAAGCGATGCAGAAAAAGAAATTCCCTTATGGTTCAAGGATGATGAAGTACTCAATTATCGACTACTTCAAGAAGCAATTCTCTACGACGTCAATCTTGATGGAATAATGGAATAAGATAAAAGCTCGGGTCTAGACTCGAGCTTTTATACTCTCAGGATTACGGAAGAGCACGCTCCGCTGCTTTTCTTGCGCTGACTTCGCCGGCCCCCTGAGCGCTTCCCTTTATAACGTCCCACACGATCTCCCATAGGTAAGATGTTTCTTTCTCGCGCACCGCCTTTCTGCCCTCAAGAACTATTCTTGCAAGGTTGCCATTGTCAAAAATAAGTACAAGTCTTTGTTCGTGTCCAGCTTTTTCGATAGTCCAATTAAACCATCCAAGACTGCCATGTCGTGTGAGAAAAGTAATAGGTAGTGTGTAGCCCCTAAAATTAGCAAGTCTGCTTCTGAACGTCTCAACTTCTTGCGGCGTGCCTCGTACTTCTGCGCGACCATATACAAAAGTATGAATGTCTTCAGTATTTATAACATTGAGATTGGGAGTATTGGAGGTAAGGCGAAGCTTCGCAAAGACTTCGTCTTTTTTCGTTCCTGGCTGAATAGACTTCACAATTGATTCCAGCTCATCAGTGCTTTTAAATAAAGTGCTATTTACATCTTTCTTTCCAATAGGAATTCCGCAACCAGATGCTATGAATATAAAAAAAAGTATGGCATATCGTTGTGTGTTCATGAGAGATGTCTCTCCCTTTCATACTCCTCCTTTTAAATTATGAAAAGATACTGCCTAAAGTTTAACGTATATTGGTCGGGGTATCCAGATTCGAACTGGAACTAAATCCACCCCATGGACTCGTGCTACCATTACACTATACCCCGGGTAATAAAAGTAGTTACGCGCGTGCTATTTTTCGTATACACTTAACACACGCAAGAACTCGTGTTCCGTCGGTTAGGCTCGTCTTCTGAAGATTTGGATATTTTCTCTTTCGTGAGGTTGGGTTATAATGACCGCGAAGGAGCACTCGTGTGCCTCCCATTATTGATCCTTTGTCACAAATTGCGCATTGCTTCATAATAGTACAATAAACGTTTGGTAATAATGAGATTGTATGGTATTCGAGTATGTTCGTCAATTACAGCATGAATATTTCCATTTTTTTATTCGTTTTAATCATTTTTATTTTTTCGGCAATCATTCATGAGGTTTCTCATGGGGCAATGGCCTATTATTTGGGGGATCCGACTGCAAAAAATCTTGGAAGGCTTACTTTAAATCCGATTCCACACATTGATCCATTTGGTTCTATTGTATTGCCTCTTATTCTTCTTATTCCTGCACTTTTTGGATATCCCACGCTTGTATTCGGATGGGCAAAGCCTGTTCCATATGATCCGCGATTTCTAAAGAACCCACTTTTAGGCGCAGCGCTTATTGCAGGAGCGGGGCCATTTTCTAATTTATCCATTGCATTTCTACTTGGTACGCTTATAAAATTTGCTTCGCTTACACCCGCGCTTACGATGCTCTTCGGGTCAGTAGTATGGGTAAATATCGTACTTGGAATATTTAATTTAGTGCCCATTGCTCCACTTGATGGATCAAAAGTGTTCGTCGCGTTTCTCGGCTCACGCGCTCATGGCTTTATGAGATTTATGGAGCAGTATGGGATGGTCATATTAATAGTATTTATTATATGGGGATTTGATTTCCTCGTGCCTATTATTTCATATCTTTTCAAGCTTTTTACGGGAATGTAGTTTGTAATTTGGATATTCCAAAAGCTATTAACCTGCATTAGTTGACGTATCAATGAGTGCTTGTTATTATTGTTTCTATATTTTTAGAGAGTAAGTAAATGCCAACATTTAATCAATTAATTAAACGAGGTGGACGAAAATCGATTAAAGGGAAAACAAAAGCCCCCGCTCTTCAACGCTATTTTAATGCTATTCAAAATAAGCCCATTATAGTACCATCTCCTTTTAAGCGAGGCGTATGTTTGAAGGTTTTTACCACAACCCCCAAGAAGCCAAACTCTGCACTTCGAAAAGTCGCTCGTGTTCGACTTACAAACGGAATGGATGTTACTGCATATATCCCTGGA
>MHJO01000011.1:2989-3366 GCA_001818015.1 Candidatus Harrisonbacteria bacterium RIFOXYD1_FULL_40_9
GTGGGGTACTTGATACTGCGGGAGTTGAGGGTCGTAAACAACAGAGGAGCAAATACGGCGCAAAAGCAGCGAAAAAATAAATTTTTAAATCATGCGTAAGAAACGATCACATAAAAGAGATTACGAGCCAGATTACATACATGGCAGAATTGATATAGCTCGCTTTATTAATTACCTCATGAAAGATGGTAAGCGCTCTACTGCTGAACGAGTTTTTTACGACGCACTTGAGGTATTAAAAAACGATAAGAAAGATCCTATTGCGATATTTGATAAGGCAATGGAAAACGTAACTCCAATGGTGGAGGTCGCTTCAAAACGTGTAGGAGGTGCAAATTACCAAGTGCCTCGGTCAGTTCGTCCAGAAAGAAAGTTTA
>MHJO01000011.1:3372-5454 GCA_001818015.1 Candidatus Harrisonbacteria bacterium RIFOXYD1_FULL_40_9
CAGCGCGATGGCTTACTCAAGCCGCTCGTGCGAAGAAAGGAAAGCCAATGGCGAAAAGGCTTGCCGAGGAGCTTGTGGCAGCTGCAAATGGAGAAGGTTCTGCGTATAAAAAGAAGCAGGATACTCACAGGATGGCTGAAGCAAACCGAGCATTCGCTCATTTTTCGTGGTAGGTTGAGAAGCATATGGCGCGTCTTTATTCAATAGAAAAAGTAAGGGATATTGGAATTATTGCTCACATTGATGCAGGTAAAACAACTGTATCTGAGCGTGTTCTTTTTTACACAGGTATCTCTCATAAAATAGGCGAAGTTCATGAAGGAGATACTATTATGGACTGGATGGAACAGGAGCGCGAACGAGGCATTACTATTACTGCTGCCGCAACAACCTGTTTCTGGACTCCAACTTATGCAAAAGATCGTGATGTAGTAAGATCTGGAGTTCAGCATCCTTTGCAACATAGAATTAATCTTATCGATACTCCAGGACACATCGATTTTACTGTCGAAGTGAAGCGATCTCTGCGTGTGCTTGATGGCGCGGTCGTTGTATTCGATGGCGTGGCAGGTGTTGAACCGCAATCAGAAACAAACTGGAGATATGCGGATGAATATAATGTGCCACGACTTTGTTTTATTAATAAACTCGACCGACTTGGAGCCAACTTTGAGGCCGATGTAAAGTCTATTAGAGAGCGTCTTAATCCAAATGCGATTCCTGTCCAGATTCCAATAGGCATCGAAAGTACATTCGAAGGAGTTATCGATTTACTGCGGATGAAAGCGTTTCGTTCCGAAGGCGAAAGGGGAGAAAAAATCATAGAGGGAGAAATTCCAGAGAATCTTAGGGCAGATGCCGAAAAATATCGCAAAGAACTCATAGAGAAGATCGCCGAGCAGGATAATGCACTTATGGAAGACTATTTAGAAGGCAAAGAAATTCCTCTTGATACATTAAAGAGAGTATTGCGTGCCGCATCTATTAAAACTGCAATTATTCCTATTTTCTGTGGATCTGCGCTCAAAAATAAGGGTGTGCAACTTTTGCTCGATGGAGTTATTGATTATTTGCCATCGCCCATTGATGTGCCTCCCACAAAAGGTACGGACTTAAAAACCGGAGCAGAGCTTGTTCGATACCCGAAGGACGATGAAAAGCTTTCTGCGCTTGCATTTAAAATTGCCGCAGATCCTTTTGTGGGTCTACTCTCTTTCGTGCGTGTGTATTCGGGTATATTAAAGAAAGGAAGCTATATTTTAAATTCCACAAAGGATTTTAAAGAAAGAATAGGTCGTATCGTTCGGATTCATGCTGACAAAAGAGAGGAAATCGATGAAATTTCTGCAGGCGATATTGGCGCAATTGTGGGGCTTAAAAATACCACAACAGGGGATACTATTTGTGATCCTGAAAATCCAATTATTCTTGAGAAGATTAAATTTCCCGAGCCTGTTATTTCAGTTCGTATTGAGCCAGAAACAAAAGATGACCAAGAAAAGATGGGTCTTGCGCTTCGTCGTTTGGCAGAAGAAGATCCAACATTTAGAGTTGGTGGAGATCCGGAAACAGGAGAAACAATTATTTCCGGCATGGGAGAGCTTCATTTGGAAATTATTGTTGACAGGATGAAGCGAGAATTTTCCGTTAAGAGTAATGTGGGCCGTCCTCAAGTTGCTTACAAAGAAACAATTCTTGGTGAGGCAGAGGCAGAGGGTAAGTATATTAAGCAGTCTGGTGGTCGAGGGCAGTATGGGCATGTGTGGCTTAAAATTCGGCCCCTAAAGAGAGGGGAGGGATTTGTCTTCGTTGACGCAATCAAGGGAGGTGTTATTCCTCGTGAATATATACCTGCGGTTGAAAAGGGTGTAAAAGAGGCACTTACGCGAGGTGTGCTCGCCGGATTTTTGCTTATTGATATAGAAGTAACACTCTTCGATGGATCGTATCATGAAGTTGATTCATCTGAGGCGGCATTTAAGATTGCAGGCTCTCTTGCTTTTAGGGAAGCAGTGAAAGGCGCAAGGCCTGTGATCCTTGAGCCAATTATGAAAACTCAAGTTATTGCTCCGGGTCAATTTA
>MHJO01000011.1:5505-7560 GCA_001818015.1 Candidatus Harrisonbacteria bacterium RIFOXYD1_FULL_40_9
CGATGGAGTTTGATCATTATGATCCTGCGTCGCAGAATATTGCTCAATTAATTATAGAAGGAAAGAAGTAAGACGATCTTCATATTGACACATCCTCTTGCTTATTGTAACTTTTATAAGTTATTCAAAAACGTTTTAATTTTAAAAAGTCGCATTATTTTAACTAAAAAATTCTAAAAAAATACTACTATGGCTGAAAAAGCAAAATTTGAGAGGACTAAGCCTCACTTAAACGTCGGAACTATTGGTCACGTTGATCACGGGAAGACTACTCTTACTGCGTCAATTACTCACGTGCAGTTTTTACTTGGTCTCGCTCAAAAAGAAGAGTCTGTGGATCAAATTGATAACGCTCCAGAAGAAAAAGCGCGAGGTATTACTATTGCGCTCCATCACTCTGAATATGAATCAGAAAAAAGGCATTACGCTCATATCGATGCTCCTGGGCATGCTGATTATATTAAGAATATGATCACTGGTGCTGCACAGATGGATGGCGCGATTCTTGTAGTTTCTGCTGCCGATGGTCCTATGCCTCAAACTCGTGAACATATTTTACTTGCACGCCAAGTAGGTGTGCCTGCGATTATCGTGTTCTTGAATAAAGTTGATCAAGTAACTGACCCCGAGCTTATTGATCTCGTGGAGGCAGAGGTTCGTGAACTTTTGAAGAAATATGAGTTTCCAGGTGATACAACTCCCATTATTCGAGGATCTGCATTAAAGGCGCTTGAAGCAAAAACTAAAGACGATGTCGCTATTAAGCCAATTGTTGAACTCATGAAAGCACTCGATGAATACATTAAGGATCCAGTACGTGAGACTGACAAACCATTCCTTATGCCTATCGAAGATATCTTTAGTATTGAGGGTCGTGGAACTGTTGTAACTGGTAAGGCAGAGCGTGGAATTATTAAAGTAAACGAAGAAATTGAGATTATTGGTATTAAACCAACCCAAAAGAGCGTTGTGACTGGCATTGAAATGTTTAATAAGCTCTTAAGCGAAGGTCAGGCAGGTGATAACGTTGGCATTCTTCTTCGTGGTTTAAAGAAAGAAGACGTGGAGCGTGGTCAGGTTATCGCAAAGCCGGGAAGCGTTACACCTCATACAGAGTTTGAAGGTGAAGTATATATTTTAAGCAAAGAGGAAGGTGGGCGGCATACTCCATTCTTCGCAGGATACAAACCACAATTCTATATCAGAACTACTGACGTGACTGGAGAGGTTACTTTGCCTCAAGGAACCGAAATGGTTATGCCTGGAGATACTATTAAATTTGTAGTAAAGCTTATTGCTCCTATCGCACTCGAAGAAAAACAAAGATTTGCTATTCGAGAAGGTGGTAAAACTGTAGGTGCGGGAGTCGTTACTAAGATCATCAAATAATTGTCCGTAAGTTATACGACGAATTCACATGTTAAAAAAACAGGAAGAGGCGATAAAACTTAAAATACGATTAAAAATTAGGGCATATGACAGCAAGTTGATCGATAATTCTTGCAGGCAGATTATCGAAACCGCCGAACGTCATGATGCGCGTGTATTGGGACCAATTCCTTTGCCTACTGAGATTCGTCGTTATACAGTAAATCGTTCAACGTTCGTACACAAGGACTCAAGAGAACAGTTTGAAATTCGTGTGCATAAGCGGCTTATCGATATCCTTGATCCCAAGGAAAAGCTTGTCGAATCACTCTCACAATTAAACTTACCAGCAGGGGTTGATATTGATATAAAAATTGGATAGAATAGGAGCACTGACAGATTGGCCGTCCCGATCTGAAGATGGACGGCTTTTCTGTTAAATAAACCTAGACCATAATCATGGCATTCATATTAGGAAAAAAAATTAAAATGACTCAGATTTGGAAGGATGGCAAAATCGTTCCAGTAACTGAAATCGAAGCACAGCCTAATGTGATTACTTTAATTCGAAAGAAAGATAAGGATGGTTATAATGCTATTCAAGTCTCGTTAGGAAAAACTCGGCGTGAAACTCGAGTGGGTGAAAAAGAAACATATGAAATTGGGAAGACTCTTGAAGTTACCGTA
>MHJO01000011.1:7575-10356 GCA_001818015.1 Candidatus Harrisonbacteria bacterium RIFOXYD1_FULL_40_9
TCCCAAGACTCGTGGACAGAAAAATAGGCATCGTGCGCCAGGCTCGATTGGTAATACATCTCCTCAGAGGGTTATTCCTGGACGACGTATGGCAGGACACATGGGCAATGCTCGAGTTACTGTTGAGGGTCTTAGAGTTGTGAGTGTTGATAAAGATAAAAATAAAATCTTAGTTCGAGGCGCGGTGCCAGGATATAGGGGAACTCTTTTAGAAGTTAAAACAGTATAAATAGCACCATGAAAGCTCCATTGCATGACAAAAGCGGTAAAGTAACAGGCGAAGTCCAGCTCCCTATTCGTGTATTCAGTCGTGAATGGAATCCTGATCTTGTGCATCAGGCGCTTCGAGCTCAGGAGGCAGGAAGGCGTAAGGTTCGTGCGCATACCAAAGATCGTGGAGACGTGCGTGGTGGTGGCAAAAAGCCATGGGCACAGAAGCATACTGGTCGCGCTCGTCACGGATCTATTCGTTCTCCAATTTGGAAGGGTGGTGGAGTTGTATTTGGGCCACGAAAAAACAGAAATTTTGAACAAAAGATTAATAAAAAAATGCGTCAGGCAGCGCTTTTCTCGCTTCTTTCAAGGCAGTTGCATGATGGTGTATTAAAAATAGTGGATTCACTAGAGCTTAATACTTTAAAAACTAAAGATGTAATACGTGAACTCGCGGCATTCCTTAACGAAGGAACAGTGAGTACCTTGATTGTGCCGAATATTACGAATAAAACTATTTATAAAAGTGCTGCCAATATCAAAAAGACAAAAGCAGTTGACCCGCGTTCTTTGAACGTATATGACCTTTTGAGATTTAAGCAAATTTTACTTGATCAGAAAGCAATAGAGGTTATAGACGGATATTATAAAAAGTTGAACGCGCGAAAATCGTAGACTCCTATTATGAGTATTTTAGATAAATTTAAAAAAACATCTTCCGAGCCTACCAAAGAAGTAAAGCAAGAAGAGCAAAAAAAGGAGGAAAAACCTTATACTGCACGAGGTCTTAATTTTTCTATTCTAAAAAAACCATGGATTACTGAGAAATCAGTTACTATGAGTCGGGAAGGAAAATATATGTTTCTTGTTCCTCTTCGATCATCTTCTTTTGAAATTAAAAAAGCGGCAGAGGCTCTTTATAATGTGAAGGTCGTTTCAGTGAATATTGTAAACATTAAAGAAAAAAAGCGACGTCTTGGCCGAACAATGGGAACAATTCCTGGATATAGAAAGGCAATTTTAAAATTACAAAAGGGTCAAAGTATTGATATTTTACCTCGATAAATGTAGTTTCTATATAGTATGAAATCGTATAATCCTACAACTCCCGGACGACGCCATATGACTTCTGTTGATTACAGCGGTCTTTCTCGTGTAAGGCCATGGAAAGCCCTTACTAAGAATATTAGATACTCTGCCGGCAGAAATAATCAGGGTCGTGTTTCTGTGCGACACCAAGGTGGTGCCAATAAGAAATTGTATCGAATTATTGATTTGGGAGAAGAAAAGCTTGGCATGACTGCGCGGGTGGAAACTTTGGAGTACGATCCCTATAGGACTGCATTTATTGCAAGAGTTGTCTATACCGATGGAGAGAGGCGCTATATTCTCGCCCCCCAGGGATTAAAGCAGGGAGATACTATTCAATATGGTGAATCAACCTCTATTAATCCAGGCAATAGAATGATGTTGAAGAATATTCCTATTGGTTATAAGGTATACAGTGTTGAAGTTCATAAGGGAAAAGGAGGTCAGTTTGCTCGTTCAGCAGGATCATGGGCAGAGGTTCTTGCGCACGAGAATGGTTACACAAACATGAAGCTTTCTTCTGGTGCAGTTCGTAGGGTTATATGGGAGAATTTTGCTTCTATTGGACAAGTTTCAAATCCTGAACATAATTTAGTGGTTATTGGAAAGGCAGGCCGTTCTCGATGGCTTGGTATCCGTCCAACTGTTCGGGGATCTGTAATGAACCCAGTGGATCATCCTTATGGTGGTGGCGAAGGACGAACTCAAAGAGGTACTCGTAAGCCAAAAACATTGTGGGGCAAAGTCACAGGAGGAAGAAAGACCCGCAATAAAAAGAAGTGGTCGAATAAATTTATTATACAAAGGAGGAAATAATTATCATGACAAGAAGCTCTAAAAAAGGCCCATATATCGATGGACGGTTGCTTGAAAAAATTTCCAAGCTAAAAGTAGGTGACCAGACGGTTATAAAAACATGGTCACGTTCATCCGAAATTGCTCCAGAAATGGTGGGGTTTATTTTTGGCATCCATAATGGAAAGAATTTTATTGAAGTAAGGGTCGTGGAGGATATGGTGGGTCATCGCCTTGGAGAATTCGCTCCTTCTCGTAAATTTGTTCGCCACGGAGGTAAGATGCAGAGAGATATAGAAAAGAGCGCTGAAGCTCCAAAGACTCCCGAGAAACCAGCTCAAGGCAAATAATTTTTTAAACCACTTACATGACTAAAGAGACAGTGCAACTTAATTATCTGAAGATAGCTCCCCGCAAGGTGCGCCTTATAGCTCGTCTCTTGAGAAATTTGCCATTAAACGAAGCAGAAGCGCAGCTTGTGTTACTTCCGCAGCGTGCTGCCGCTGCGTTGCTTAAGTTTGTTCGCGCTGCTCATGCGAATATAAAAAATAATCATCACAAAGATCCGGAAACTTTTTATGTTGAAAGTATTCAGGTTGATGAGGGCCCAATGCTAAAAAGAATGATGCCTCGAGCACGTGGAAGAGGAATGGCAATTCATAAAAAATTAAGCCATGTTACTAT
>MHJO01000011.1:10368-11657 GCA_001818015.1 Candidatus Harrisonbacteria bacterium RIFOXYD1_FULL_40_9
GAATAGATGCTGACAAAAAGAAAACATTTGATGATAAAGAGAATGTGGACGAAAAAAAGAAGGGGAGGGAGCCAAGATTAGTCAATCGTATTTTTAGGAGAAAGTCTGTATAATAGGAAGTTATATACCATGGGTCACAAAATTAGACCAACCGCTATAAGGATAGGAATCATAGAGAACTGGCATTCACGAGGGATGAGTAAGAAGGGAATGATTTCTCGTTTGGAACAAGACGAGCTTATTCGCGGCGTTATAAAGAAACGTATTGGTCAGGCAGGAATAGATAAGATTGATATCGAACGCACTAATAATGTGTGTCGCGTAGTGATCCATGCAGCGCGCCCCGGACTTATTATTGGCAGAGGAGGAAAAGGTATCGAGGAACTCCATGCGTTTCTTGTGAAGCAACTTGAAAAGCTCGAAAGAAAAAAGCTCACACGCAACACTACTATTAAAAAGGAAAAATTAAATCTTGCGATTAGCGTTGAAGAACTCAAGAAAAACGATGTTTCCGCAATGGTAATTGCTCAGAGCATCGCATCTGATTTGGAGCGTCGCACCTCTACTCGTCAGGCAATGAGAAAATATCTTGATACTATTATGCAGTACAGGGAAGTACGGGGAGCAAAACTTCTTCTTTCGGGTCGTCTCGATGGAGCAGAAATTGCAAGAAATGCTCGTCTTATGAAAGGAGTACTCCCATTGCAGACACTTCGAGCACGTATTGATTACGGCGAAGCAACTGCATTCACTATTTATGGAACTGTGGGTATTAAAGTATGGATTTACAAAGGTGAAGTATTTATTGAGAAATAAAAACCATGCTTGTACCTAAAAAAGTAAAACACAGGAAATGGCAAAAAGGCCGTTCAAAAACAAGGACTACTGAGACTCGAGGAACTAAGCTTGCGTTTGGAAGCTATGGTCTTCAGGCATTAAGTGGTGCGTGGATGAATTCACGTCAGATTGAGTCTGCAAGACGCACGATCACGAACTATCTGAAGCGTGAGGGTAAGATTTGGATACGAGTGTTTCCAGATAAACCAATCACCACACGACCCCCTGAGGTTACTATGGGAGGTGGAAAGGGCGCAGTTGACCATTACGTGTTTCCCATAAAGCCAGGAAGAGTGATGTTCGAGGTTGATGGTGTTTCAAAGGAGATTGCGCGAGAAGCATTAAGGCTTGCAAGCTATAAGCTTCCTGTAACGACACGTATTATTAGTAGTGAGTAATTGATTTTTGTGATTTTTTATTGTATTATATGAAAGTTTTATGAAATCAAAAGA
>MHJO01000011.1:11666-11988 GCA_001818015.1 Candidatus Harrisonbacteria bacterium RIFOXYD1_FULL_40_9
ATTAAGAGGAAAGACTTCTGAAGCAATGCGCGATGATATTAACGCCTATCGCGAGAAGTTAAGGTCTCTTAAATTCGATCTTTTTAATGGCAAAGTAAAGAATGTGCGAGAAATTCGAGAAACTCGGAAGACTATCGCTCGACTTTTCACTTTTATTAATGAGAAGAAAACAAGCTAATACCATGAGAAGACTTACTGGCGTTATTGTTTCAGATAAGATGAAGAAAACTCGTGTGGTTGAAGTGACTCACATGAAGAAGCATCCAAAGTATCTTCGTTATTATAAGGTTTCACAGAGGTTTAAGGCTCATGATGAAAACGA
>MHJO01000012.1:0-743 GCA_001818015.1 Candidatus Harrisonbacteria bacterium RIFOXYD1_FULL_40_9
GTATTTTGAGCAAATGCCGTAATATCTTCTGCTTTATCCTCCACAACCACGCTAAGTTTTATTTGAGAAAGTCTTCTTGCTGCATCAAATCCATCAAAAATATATATGATGGCTTCTTTGATGCGTTCAATAAGTAATTTGATAAAACTTTTTGCGTAATTCACTATAAACATCGTTCGTTCTCTTGTGGTAGATGCAATATCTTTAAATGAATCGGTTATTTTGTTAATTTCTCTTGAGATTACATCAAAATATCCAGGCTCGCTCCCCACATAAGGCATTGTTTCGCTTGGCCTCAAGAAAGGTGGCGGGGAGTCGCTAGGACCCTTAAATTCAATACCGGGAAAAGATTTCGCGTCAGGCTTATGGATTTCTGGCTCCGCAACATCTCCGCCATAAGAAGAGATTGCGCTTGCGCCACCTTTCAGAGGAAGTGAAGGATTAAAAAGTATTGATTTTGAAATTGTATTACTACATCGTCCATACTGGCTACAAAATTTAACATATACCGTCTTTAGTCCTTCTTCAGATAAAACAAAGGACACGTATGTTGCAGGCGACGATGAGTTATATTTTACATATAACCCTTCTTTGAATTCTGGTGTATGTGCCAAAGACACATAATCAACATCCTTGCTTCCTATTAATTTAAGAATTACCTGAGAATAAACAGTAGTCGCTTTTCCATTATTAATAACCATATCAAAACCACCCGTAGGTCCTTCTGGATATCGCTCTTCTTC
>MHJO01000012.1:1051-6214 GCA_001818015.1 Candidatus Harrisonbacteria bacterium RIFOXYD1_FULL_40_9
AAACTAATCCAGCCAATATTTTCACCATACGCATAACCACTTAAATTACTCCTCCCATTATTTGAAATCTTGTAATCTACTGTAGCGCACGAGTCAGTATTCGAACAATTCAAAGAAATCCAACCAAAGTTTTCACTCCATATATAACCGCTTAGAGTAGAACTCGTTACCGTCACGCCTCCCTCAGAAGTTCCCCAATTCATCCATCCCCCATTCTCACTCCATGAGTACTTATTCGTAGAATCAATAGTGCCCTCCTCTGGCGCAGCAAATACCGCAAAAGAGAGGCCTACGAAAAGCGAAACAAATATAAATAAAAATACCCCGGGATACTTCAGCATCATTCCCTTTAAGTATACAAGTATTTATTCCCACTAAAGACTGTGGATAAATATCTTAATGAGTAATGATTCTTTCCATAAGGGGATTGAGACGCGTAAGTAATTCATAATGAATTGAGTCAATTTGCTCTGCTAAATCCCCTGCCCGAAGTTCACTCTTCCCATCCTTACCAATTAATGTCGCTACGTCTCCCACCACACAATCGATTGATCCCACATCGCACACAGTGATATCCATAGAAACACGACCAATAATTTTTGCCTCTTTCCCACCAACAAGAACCTTTCCAATACTCGAAAAAGCGCGAGGCATTCCATGCCAGTAGCCAATCGGCAATACTGCAATTTTTGTAGGATTATTTATTTTTTCAGTTAAATCATAGCCTACACATGCTCCTTTTCTTACTTCTTTAATTTCACTTATCAGTGTTCGCCATGAAAGCACAGGCATTAGTTGTGGATGTGATAAAAATCCATAGAGACCAGCACCCACACGCACCCAGTCCGCGTGATAACGAGGATCCATTATCGTACCCCCTGTGGCTGCCATATGCCTCACAATATTGGTTATGCCGTACTCTCTTGCACTATTTATAACTTCTTCAAATTTTTTATATTGTTCGTCCGTAAAAGCTTTCTGTGAAAAAAGAGTGCCCGCAGATGCAAAATGAGTATATATTCCTCTACAATATAAAACACATTCATTCTTGTATTTTTCAAAAATATGATTCATATCTTCCACATAAAAGCCTTGTCTATGCATACCAGTGTCAATTTTTAAATGAAAAAATGGCTTATAGTGAGACTTACTAAGGGCTTCTAGGCTTTCTGCATTTGAAATTGTAATAGTAATGTCATTTTTTACTGCCTCTTCAAAAATAGCAGGCAGAGTCCAACCAAGAACCAAGATTGGCTTTTTTATACCCGCCAACCGTAATGTCCTTCCCTCAATAACACTATCAACACAGAAACCATCAATACCAAGCTCATCAGCAAGCTTTGAAAAGACTACAATGCCATGCCCATATGCATTGGATTTCACTACGGCCATTAATTTAGTTTTTTCTGTTATCGTACGGCGAAAAACACCGATATTATTACGGAGCGCGTCCTCATTGATTTCAATCCACGTTTTGAATTTCTTTGCTTCCAACATACGCCTGTAATGCCCTTGGAATACGTACTATTCCTTCTTTGGTTTGATAATTCTCAAGAATTGCAACTATCATTCGACCTATTGCAAATCCAGTTGCATTTAACATATGCACGAATTCAACTTTCTGATCGCTTGTTTTACGATATTTTATATTCACACCTCGAGCCTGGAAATCGGTTGTATTCGAACAAGAATTAGTTTCCCTGAACTTGCCCTGCGCCGGCATAAAACATTCAATATCATACTGTCTCGCATCAGTAAAGCCCATATCTCCTGTACATATTTCCATGACCCTATAAGGCAATTCAAGCTCCTGCATTAATGCTTCCTGCATCGAAAGTAAAAATTTATGTTCTTCTTCGCTATCCTCGGGTCGAACAAATGAAAACATCTCTACCTTATCAAACTGATGAACTCGTAAAATGCCCCGAGTATCTTTGCCATAGGAACCTGCTTCCCTCCTAAAACAAGATGAAAATCCGACATATCGCAATGGAAGTTGTTTTTCATCAAAAATCTCATTCATGTGTAGGGGCCCAATTGTATGCTCAGCACTTCCTACGAGATATAGCTTATCTTTTTGAAGATGATAACGCTCCTCTTTTTGCGAAGGAGTAAGTCGACCCATTCCCATAAAAGCCTCTTCTCGAATCATAACCGGCGGTACTATAGGCACAAATCCATGAAGCATAAGCTTATCGAAAGCAAGACGCACAAGAGCGAATTCAAGAAGCGCTGCTTCTTTCTTTAAATACGAAAAACGAGAGCCCGCGACCTCAGCGGCTTTTTTTGTATCAATAATACCCAATTGCTCTCCAAGCTCAAGATGGTCTTTTGGCTCGAAATCAAATACTGGTTTTTTTCCAACTTCACGAATGACTTTATTGCCGTTCTCATCACTTCCAATAGGAACATCATCAAAAGGAATATTAGGAACTTCAAGAAGCGCTTTCATCCTTTTTTGTTCAAATAAGGCAGCTTTTTTTTCTTTTTCATCAATTTCTATTTTCGTCTTTTTTGCGTTTTCAAAATCACGAACTTTTTCATACTCATGCTGTTTGCCACGCAATCCATCAATATCCGTTTTCATCGTACGCCACACCTCATCATACTTAAGCACAGTATCAAGAAGCCGAGGATTGATATTTTTTGAAGCGATCTTGCGCTTTACTTCATTTAATTGTTTACGGACGAGATGAATATCAAGCATAGTGTATTTTTTGACTAATTGCTTCCATTTGAAGCTTTTTATTTGTATTGAACTGCTTCATAAAACGCACACGAGTCAGCACTTCTCTTAAGGAAGCATGATTTTTTATTATATCCTTCCTCAACTCAAGAATCAAAATCGAAAGGAAGTAATCCATATCATCTTCTTTTTCTACAATAGCCTTAATCATTTCGCTTGTCGCGGGTGGTTTTTTTAGAAAGTCACTTACGGATTGCGCTATGTATTCCCTCTTTTTGTATTCGGAAAGAAGCGAGGCATAACTTGACGATATGTATATTTTAAAAAGACGCGATAAAAGAGGGGTCACTAAACGATCAAGGTGATCTGCTGTCATAATAAAAAGAGACGACTGAAGCGGATCTTCAACGCTTTTCAGAATCGCATTTTGCGCTTCTTGAGTCATGCACTCACTTCCCTCAACAAGAACTATCCGATGAGTTCCGTATGCTGATTTTTGACTTACAAATTCCTTTATTCGACGCACTTCATTAATTCCAATAATACGATCAGTATTAGGAAAAATGAAAAGCACATCACTCAATGCTTCATCTTTCTTTATTGGGCTCCACTCTTCTTTGTGAATATAATTCACAAAGGATCCTGCTAAATCATTAACAAGAGTGGCATTATTACCCCACAAAAGATAAGCATGCGAAAGCTCGGAAGTGCGAACAAGTTTTTTTAATTTTTCTTCGATTTCAAGAGAAAAGCTCACAAATATACTATGAATCTTTATCTTTTATTGAGCAATGTTCTCTTATACACATCCAAGTGCTTTAAAATAATTCCCGTTCCTTTCGCTACGCATAAAAGTGGCTCCTCGGCAAGATAGACGCGCACACCAAGAGCCCTACTAAAAAATTCATCTAAGAAGCGTAACTGCGATCCTCCCCCTGAAAGCATAATGCCCTTCTCTATGATATCAGCAACAAGTTCCGGGGGGGTTTGATTGAATACATTTCGAATATAATTAGTAATCTCTACGAGGTGAGGATTCAGAGCCTCAGCGATTTCGTTTGAATTAATGACAACATCCTTTGGCATTCCAAAAACTGTATCACGACCCTTAACTTGAAACTCGAGCTTATTTTTTGAAGGGAGTACTGCTCCAATTTCGATCTTTGCTATCTCTGCGCTTTGCTCACCGATAAGAATGCCGTATTTCTTCTTTACATAATCGATAATGGCTGCATCAAATTTATTCCCTGCTACTCTAACACTTGACCACGCCACAATACTTCCAAGCGAGATAACAGCAACCTCAGAAGTTCCACCGCCAATATTAATAATCATATTTCCCGAAGAAGAGTTTATAGGAATTCCTGCGCCGAGCGCTGCAAGAATTGGTTCCTTTACAATATACGCTTGCTTTGCTCCACCTTCTCGAGCAGCATTTAATACCGCTCGACGCTCAGTGGGAGTAATCCCCGCAGGAGTTGAAATTACGACATCGGGTTTAAAAATATTAAAACGCCCAGTCGCCTTATTAATAAAATACTGAATCATTGCTTTCGTCACATAATATTCAGCAATAACGCCATCCTTAAGTGGTCGATACGCAATAATATCATCGGGTGTACGCCCTATCATTTCCTTTGCCTCATGCCCTACCGCAAGCACCGAATTATCACTGCGATTGATCGCCACAAACGTAGGCTCATTCACAATGAAACCTGTATTTGGAACAAATACAACGGTATTTGCCGTTCCAAGATCAATTCCTATTTTTCGCGTAAACATATTACTTATTTGGAATATGGAAAATTCGTTCCATATTCCGTATGCGATATTCCAAATTCTATACTCTCTTAATATCAGCTCCTAATATTCGCAATCTTTCATCTATATTTTCATAACCGCGATCAATCTCCTCTATACCATCTATAACTGATTGATTGTCCGCAGTCAAAGCAGCGATAAGATGAGTAATGCCCGAACGTAGATCTCTTACCGCAAGTGGCACTCCGGTAAGTTTTGTTGGGCCATAGATTACTGCACTATGTCTAAAGCCCATTCCATTAAAACGACAAGGAGACTCACCAAGACATTTTGAGAATATTTTTATATTCGCGCCCATCGCATTCAAATCATCAACATATCCAAAACGATCTTCAAATACCGTCTCGTGAATAATCGAAACACCCTTCGCTTGTGTGAGCACTACTACAAATGGCTGCTGCCAATCAGTCATAAATCCAGGATGCGTATCTGTTTCAATCTCCATTCCACATAAAGGTCCCTTCCCCCAAAACACAATACCATCGGGCACTATTTCATATTCCCCACCTACTCGCCTCACATTATTAAGAAATGTAATGAGATGATCTTGAAGTGCTCCTATTACTTTAATCTTGCTTCCTGTCGCGAGTGCAAGTGATGCAAAGGAAACTGCTTCATTCCTATCAGATATGACACGATGCGTTACTCCTCGAAGC
>MHJO01000012.1:6245-10565 GCA_001818015.1 Candidatus Harrisonbacteria bacterium RIFOXYD1_FULL_40_9
AGCATTAACAATGGTTGTCTTGCCACAAGCAAGGACTGCCGCAAGGATTGCATTCTCAGTTGCGCCAACACTTGGATAAGAAAAATGAATCCGTCCTCCACGAAGCCCTCCTCTCGCTTCCGCGCAATATCCACCATCTTTTTCTATTACCTCTGCTCCAAGCGCTCGAAGTGCTTGAAGATGAAGGTCTACCGGCCGAGGACCAATTTTATCTCCTCCCAATACAGGGACATATGCCTCGTGAGTTCTTGCAAGAAGTGGTCCGAGCGCCAGAATAGGGATTCGGTTTCTGCGTGGAAGCGAAGGCACTCGAGATGTCTTTATTGTAGGAGTTTTGGTGATGAGCCGAGATCCCTCAAGCCGTATTTCACTCCCTATCGTTTTACAAAACTCAATAGTAATATGGGTATCCCCGATATCTGGAAAATTATCGAATACACATTCTTCATCGGTAAGTAAAGATGCCACAAGCATTTTCGTGGCAGCATTTTTTGCTCCTGAAAGTCTTATCTCTCCGTGAAGCGCATTCCCTCCTTGAACTATAAACTTCATAATGAAAACTTTGCTTTTTCTATACTTTATATGTATAAAGTATAATCATAAATATGTCTATCAAGCTACGACGTATATTGTTTTACATCTTTTTAGCAGTTTTCCTCATAACAAGCCCTCTTATTATCGCATACGCAGAAGGGTGGAGAATTAATTATACTACATGGAACTTAGAAAAAACGGGTGGTATATTCCTCGAAGGCTACCCCTCTCGTGCAATCATTTTCATCAATTCAGAGCCCATACAGCACGAAACAGGACTCTTTAAAAAAGGGCTTCTTATTGACGATCTTGCTCCAGGAACATATACAATCCATATCGAAAATGCTCATGGGTTAGCATGGAAGAAAGTACTCGATGTTTATTCATCGCACGTATCTCGCGCAACAAAAATTGTCATACCTCAAAAAAATGCCGTCTCGCTTACGCTAAAAGAATCAATCAAGGATTTTATAGTCAAGGGAGATACAATTATTGGAATTTTAAATAAAAATGAAATTCGTGCCTATAATATTCAAGATCTAGGAAAAACATCTTACATTAAAATTATCGGAGAAAAAATCATTGCAGTAAGTCCGAATGGCAAGAATATAGTTACCCAAACAAAGAATGGTTCGTATTTTCTCACGAATCTATTAAATTCCAAAAGCGTACTCAATATCACAACACTCACAGAAACCTTAAAACCACAGGAAAAAATAAAAGCAATTAATAGCCATCCCTATCATAATCAAGAGTGGATCTTAACTTTCGAAAGTGGTGCTTATATACTCCAAATAAAAAACTCCATTCTCGTGCCAGTAATCAAAACTCCACACTCTTTACTGGTTAACACCACAAAGAATGAAGCTTTTTTTATTACCCCAGCATCGACTTCTCCTAAAAATTACAACCTTATTTCCTATAACTTTCTTACGAATGATTTAACTCTTATTACTTCTTCAACTACAAGCACTCCAGAGAAAGTTATTGTTGCGCAAAATACACTCTACATACTTAATTCACAGAATGAATTTATGGCCATCGAACTCAATAATAGAAAAAGAATAGTCATTAAAGAACGTGACGTAAAAGACATCATTCTCGGAAGAGAGGAAAGGAAAATTGCGCTTATTAAACAAAAGGAGATTGTAATTTATTACATAGAAAAAGAAGATCAAGACTATATTGTAAATGAAGACGAATCGATTCATATTCCGCTTACAAAGACACAGGAAAATCCCACAAAGGTAATCTGGTATAATGATGACGCACATCTTGTGCTCCAGTCACATAGTGGACTCTTTCTACTTGAAATTGATCCAAGACCGCCTCGAAATATATGGACTATAAATGAAAATACAGAACCGATTGACTATGATCCAGAAAAAAATAAAGTATATTTTATAGACAATAAAAATCTATATGAGCTCGATATGGGCTACGAAAGTTATCGCATTCTCCTAAATTCATAATAAAGCAAAGCAAGTAATCCTCCTAAAAGATCGTTGACTAAATCCTTAATAGTATCCTCAACGCTTGGTTGAGTAACAATAAATTGCTTTCCATATAAAGTTACCGCAAGATCGTACAGAAATTCGACAATCTCCCAACCCACCCCAATAAGAGCCGTCATTCCAAAGACAAAACATATTGATACATATAAATGTTTTTTGAGCAATTCGCCTCCCTTGTATCGCTCTAAGAAATAGAGCGTAAGAGCAGCAACCCAAAAGCCTCCGGCAAGATGCAATGGGTTATCAATCCAATAATAGACACGATCCCATAATGCGGCCATTGAGGAAATATGAACAACAAGGATAGACGCAAGTAATGCGCCGATAAAGCCGCTTCCTATAACATTCTTTTCCATAATAAATCATTTCTCGATTATTGCACGAGAAATTCTTAATCGTTTTAAGATTGATTCTTCCACATCTTGACGATATTTTCCATACTTTGCTCGCGATTCAGCATAGAGCATATCACTCACATTATTATCCGAAGTCTGAAGGGGTGATGTTTTTATATTAAATGGCAAAGTAGTGGCACCTCGAATAAGCAACTTTACATAGGCATTATGATTATCAATATTCATTAAGTCATTCGCGCTAAAAACGGGCTCAAACTGTTTTGTAAGTATTTCCGCATCTTTTACTCCAATACGAAATGTTATCATCGAACCCACATTTCCAAATACAGCATCCCTGATCTTTTCAGTGAGTTGAGCGATGAATTGATGGGCAATAACAAGATTTAAACGATATTTTCGAGCTTCCGAAAGAATCGTACTAATTGAATCTGTGGTAAAATTCTGAAACTCATCAATGTAAAGATTAAAATCGCGTCTCTTCTCCTCAGGAATATCAGTGCGAGAGAGCGCTGCCATCAAAAACTTTCCAGTAAGAATCATGCCAAGAAAATTCGCATTCAAATCCCCTATTTTCCCTTTTGACAAATTAACAAGCACAATCCTTCCCTCATCCATGACCGATCGGAAATTAAAAGCCGATAGAGCCTGCCCGACAATAGGACGAATATAATCATTCGCAATGAAATTATTAAATTTCGAAGTAATATAGGGAGTCATATTTTGCAACGCTGCATCCCCACCAGTCTTGACTGCCTCTTTTTCCCAGAAATCAATCACTGTTGGATTTGTGCTCTTTTTTAACTTAGAAGCCCTAAAAAGAGGGTCAGTGAAAACCCGAGGAACTTCCATAAGTGTTGCTGTTTCGTCTGGATCGTCCATTAAAAGCAGAAGTGCATTTCTCATATACTGCTCGAACATTGGCCCCATTGTTTCTGCAAGAAACAACTTATTAAATATTCCCTGCATTTCATTTACGATGAGTGTTTTTTCTTCCGGACGAGAACGATCATATTCAAGCATATTAAGCCCCAGAGGCCGCTCAATATCACCTGGATCAAAAATAATTACATCTTTCATACGACTTTGCGGAACATGAGCAGTAATCGTTTTAATTAATTCTCCATGAGGATCAATAACAGCCACACCCCTCCCTCGCTCAATGTCTTTCACTGCCATGGAGCTTATAAGAGTAGTTTTTCCTGTCCCTGTTTGACCAATAATGTAAACATGACGACGCCTATCTTCGTCAGTGATATTTACAGGTCTTGCTATTCCCCTAAAAGAACTGCGACCAATAAACGTTCCATCCTCCGGAAGCGTATTTGGAGGCACTGCTTCACGGTTCTTTAACGATTTAATGCGAGGAACCACAGTACTCGAAGTAGGCATATGGAATATACTCGCGAGTTCCTCGCTATTCAGAATCATTGATTCTGTTTTATCGAATTGCCTAAAAGAGAAGCGCATAAGAAAATCATCCATTCGACGTGGTTTTATAAATTTAAATTCATTCCTTTGAGGAGCAGTAAATTGCGCAAAAGAACCCATAAATCCAGAAAGAAGTTCATCAGTCTTGAGTTTTGTTGCGGCACTCACTATGAGTCGCACATTTACTACAAATAATGGCCTCGAAACTTTTGCATCAAGGGCTTTCACCATCTCCACATCCACTACCTTCTCTAATTTATCTTCATCTTTTTTCTTTTTGGGAAAAAGCGTGCCTTTAATAAAGCTAAAAAAGCCGTTATTGCCAAGATTCTTTGCTACTGCATCTATGCCCTCTCCTTTCTGTAATCTTTCACGGGCTTTAATGATGCCGCTCTTGAGGGAAGGAGACGCAGGCTTTACAAGAATCTGTAATGCAATTCCCTCGCCTGCAATCTGAATATTAGAAAGACTACTTAGGATAGTAGATA
>MHJO01000012.1:10584-15254 GCA_001818015.1 Candidatus Harrisonbacteria bacterium RIFOXYD1_FULL_40_9
TATATATGTTCGAATGGGGAAAATATACGACTTCTTCTGCTTCAAATAAACTCCTGCCGCAACTCCTGCCGCATGAAATACATTAAAATCATGAACTATATCGATTTGCGCATCTTTCCACAAGCCCTGAATTTGACGAGCAGCAAACTCTTCTTTTCCACGTGGAACACTTACGTACATCCCAATTTCTTCGCCCACATTCGGTACTGCAGCCTCAAATACAAAGGGCTCATTAAGAGACGCGAGCGCACCAAAAAGCTGCGAAGATGCATTAATTTCATCTTTCCAGTCTCGTGCTCGATTTTTATCATCCTGAGTATGTTGAAGTGGGAGCCTTACAAGTAACAATCTTAACGCGAAGCTCCTTGCAAAATTTTTCTTTCTTTCATGGAAATAAACAATTAAAAAAATACCAATGCTTATGAATAAAGAAATACCAAGAAGTATGGGAAAGAACATGACTCTATAAAGGAATGCGCATCATTTAAATTAAGTTTCGCTTTTGCATCTCATCATAGAAGCCAATAGTAAGTGCGTCATGAAATGCATCAGTTAAAAATGGGCTTTTTTTCTTTGCCTCCCTTACCGCAGCACGGAGTCCTTTGTGAAAAACAATATCAAGTAGTTCCTCTACTTCTAACTTAATGGCCGAGGGTGAATTTGAAAGATAATCGGGCACTATCTCGGATCCTTTTAGAAAAGAGTTTCTTTCCTTAGACGCATCGCTAAGATTAACTTCTTGACTAATCTTTTCCTTCAGAAAATCTTTTAATAATTCTTTCGCATCCTTGCTTTCAATACCATTTCGAGTATTAATTTTATTACCTACTTCACGAGCAAGCTCATGAATTTCCTCTTCAAGCTCTGCGTGATCAAATTGACTAATTTTTTCAGACATTATTATAAGTATACTCGAACGTGTATTATGCACAAAGTACGTATATTGGAATATGAAACAAAATTCTCCCTATTCTACATTTCATATTCTAAATTCAAAACCTACCCATGCCGTATAACCATCACATCTCCCTCATTTACCACATAATCCCTCCCCTCAAGACGAATTGAGCCTTTACTGCGCGCATCTGACCATCCTTTAGTAAATAAAAGAGTTTCAGTTGCAATAACTTCTGCGCGAATAAATTTCTTTTCAAAATCACTATGAATAGCTCCTGCCGCCTCCGGCGCTTTTGCGCCGCGCACGATGGTCCAACTTCGCGTTTCATCTTCTCCTGTAGTAAAGAAACTTATTAAATTTAATATCCTATATGCCTCTTGTATTAAAGGGCTAAAATCAACATCTTCCACCACATTGAGCACAATGTAACCTGAACCTTCTTTTGTAATCACGCTACGTAATTCTTCCGAAACATCCTCCGCTTTCCCATTCAAAAGATAAATAACTGGCTTTGCGGTAAGAAGTTGTAATTCCTTAATTATAGGCTCATCTTTAAAAACGAGTGCTCGCCTCCCTTCTTGAAGAGTTTTGTGAACTTCTTTTAGTACTTCAAACTGCTTCACGAGTTCTTTTTTGCCTGTTCGAGCCTCTCCTTCAGCTTTTCCTAGTCGTTTTTCAATAGTTTCTACGTCTTTTAAAATAAGCTCCATATTAATAATATCCATATCACGTAAAGGATCGACTGAATTCTCGACATGGATAATTTCTTCGCTTGGAAATACTCGAAGCACTTCTATAATTGCAGCAACATCACGCACATGAGATAAAAACTGATTTCCCAAACCTTCTCCTTTATATGCTCCCCGCACTAGCCCTGCGATATCCACAAATTCCACAATCGCAGGCACCACTTTTGCCGAATTACTAAGATTTGCAAGCCTTAAAAGACGCTCGTCGGGCACTGCAACAACACCCACATTAGGATCAATGGTGCAAAAAGGGTAATTCGCGATATTTACTTGTTTTTTTGTGAGAGCATGAAATAACGTTGATTTTCCGACATTAGGGAGCCCCACGATACCGATAGATAATCTCATAATGATAAAATAGTATACGAAATATCAAAATAAATGAAGTTATACAGTTATACAATAACTTACAGTCCACACACCCCCGCCTAGAAATAACTTAAACAACTCTCATTATTAAAGTATCTAAATATTCAATCCGATCTTCTTCTAATAAATAAGCAGATATAGAAATATTATTGTAATTCTGAGTATGAACAATAATATCTATTTCAGGATTAGCTTCCATGCCTGAATATTTATCATGGGAAATTAAAAGTGAAACACCACTCAGAAAACTGAAAAAATAGATTTTTAGAAGTTAGTGGCTCTACTCGAAGTGGTAAAAAAATAGGATATAGGCAAATTTCCTTCAGTTGAACCACCGGAATAAAAACACTCTTTTTTGATCAAATTTTTACTACCATCATAAAGCTTCAATGAGTAATGAAACCCACATCTATACTCATCGGTAAAATAAGTAAAATGAGCTTATATTATGACTGTGGCATAGCTGTTAAGCTGGTTTTATATTATATAGAGTTATAATCCGCTAAGTTCTTAAATAACATTTCTTTAGTTTTTATATATCCATTATGCTTAGCGCCCCCCTCTTGATATTCGCTATCCATTGACAAACTTATTTCCGAAAGAGTATTTCCAAAGACTTCTTTTGTCTTCCTGCCGAGGTTCACGAGACCCATCTTAGTGAAGTAAGCATCAATAAAATATTTCCAGTCAATTTCCTCTGTCATGGCTTTTAAAACATCCCTTTCTTTATTATATATAAAATTATTTCTAAGCATTACTTCTTTCTTGACCTCCTCAGGAATATTAAATTGATCTAGTACTTTCTCTAATATTTTCATTGTTAGACGATGAGTAATTGCTTCGTTTAAACGGTTCAATCTACTAATTGAATCATTTGGCCTCGTACTGTTAATACCCAATCGACGCGGCCTAAATCCAACCGATTCTTCAGTGTTAATGGCCTGCTCACCTCTATTTATTATCCAAAAATTTTTATAACTCAAGGCATGTATGAGTTCATGTAAAACTACTGATATGGTTGCTCCAACTTTAAATTTACCCTTAAATTCTGGACGATCTCTAACCACGATAGTATTTCTAAGTGGATGATATAGTCCTCCATAATCATCATTTACTCCTCCCTTAATCTTTTCTGCCTCATAAATAAGATCACTCAACACTATCATGCCTAAGGCATTAGTAAATTCTTTTAAATTATTAGCGGGAATTACAAAATCAACCCACATTCCCCGAACATACTTAAGTACCTCGTAAACCACAACAGGTATAACATTTATTTTTATGGTTTCTGCAGTTTTTAAATTATGATTATTAACAATATCGAGGGAATTAATAAGTTTCTTATATTCATCTGATGAGCGAAATTCCTCACTATTTAGTCTTTCAATATCATATCTTATTAATTCCGGATAAAATTTATGTAAAAATTCTGGCTTCTTTTTAGCAAGAAAATGCAAGGCGTCTTCTGGACTCATGTAAGTCGATTTTTCAAAATATTCTGCAGTATCTTCAAACTCTATTTCATGAGATTCGAATTTATGCTCAGGCAATTTTTCCATAGATTAATAATAATCCCACTCTATTTAGAAGACAATTTAAATATAATGCATCAAAACATGAGGTAATAGCAATGGAATCCGTCGAGTATAAACTCGATTCACGTATTAATACAACCGAAAAAGAATTCGAAATTGAGCGACGATTGAACGCCGAATAAACACCGCCATGCAGGCGGTTGTTTATTGACTACCTCCTTTCCGCGAGTGTTACTTTCACGCTCATACCTTTCTTTCCCCTCTGCACTTTAAGATCGAGCACGTCCCCCACTGCACAATCCTCAAGAAAATCCTGAATTGTCTTTTCCTTTGTAATTTTTTCACCGTTACACTCAAGAATAAGGTCCTTTAGTTGTATGCCCGCACGATCCGCAGGGCTATCGGGAATCACAGGATCATTATTGTGTCCTCCCACCACGAGCGCTCCATAATCAAATAAAAGTCCTAATTTATCTTTTAGATTTTCATCAACCGTTAAATAGCGCAGCCCAAGAAGTGGTCTTCGTACCTTTCCAAACTTCCTCACGTCATCTAAGTCTCGATGAACTGTATTAATGGGAATACTGAAGCCCATATTTTGAGCTCCAAACACAATTGCCGCATTAATGCCGATTGCCTCCCCGTGCATGTTCACTAAAGGTCCACCAGAATTGCCGGGATTAATTGCCGCATCGGTTTGAATAAGCCCTCGCATTTCAAGTGCAGGCTCTTTTGGATCTGGTTGTGCTGCAATCGCCCGAGAAAGACCAGAAATAATGCCCAACGAAACTGTATTCTTAAAAATTCCAAGTGCGTTGCCTATTGCAAGCACTGATTGGCCTAATTCAATTTTCGAAGAATCCCCTAATTTTACAACAGGAGCATCTTTTATAGGAATTTTTATAATTGCGACATCATCAATGGGGTCACGTGCAAGTATTTCAACCGGAAATTTTTTCCCGTCACTCATTATAACGGTATACTCGGCATCTTTATCGACAACTACGTGTTTATTAGTGACAATAATTCCATTCTTTTCAACTAGAAATCCCGACCCACCGCCTACACGCACCATTCCTCTCTTATCTACATCTTCCTCGGGAATCTTAATGGGAGGAG
>MHJO01000012.1:15283-18002 GCA_001818015.1 Candidatus Harrisonbacteria bacterium RIFOXYD1_FULL_40_9
GTTGCAATCTCATGCTCAACATCCTTTAAACTCTTCGAAATCACAATAGAAACGACAGCGGGCATTACGTTTTTTATCGTCGAAACTACTACTGACTCATCGTGTTTTATCATATGGTCTTATTATATACTTCAGAAATTCTCTCCACAACTCGCTCGAGTCCTATTGAATGAGAACCTTTTATAAGTATCACATCGTCTTTTCTTATAAGGTCTACCACAGGCTCAATTGCGTTTTCCGCTCTTTCAAAACCCACAACTTTTTTCTCTGAAAGTCCATGACGTATGGCAGAATCACCAATGAATCTGGCACGAGGACCAACGGTAATCAAATAATCCGCATATTCGGCAATGCGCTCTCCTATTGCCTCATGAACTTCAAGGCTGTATTTGCCGATTTCCAGCATATCTCCCAAAATCGCCACTCGTCTCTTTGCTTTTATTTCTCCTAATGTCTGAATTGCATTCCACATAGCAAGTGGAGCAGCATTATAGCTATCGTCGAGAATAATTGTATCTTTTATTCCCTTCACCACATTCATGCGACCACGAATAGCTTTGTAGCCTTGAAGGTTTTCGGCAATTCGCACAAGATTAAGGCCGAACATAAGACCAATCGCCGTAGCTGCTCCGCATGCATATATTTGAGCTTTACTGAAAATCCCGTCAATACGGACCGGAACAAAACTTCCTCCATAGTTAAGCTTAAAAAGTACCCCCACTGGCTTTCCATCAATATATCGATGTTCAAAGTTAGTAATCCGAACTTCCGATTTTTCACTAAACCCGAAAGTCATAATATGGGCTCTTGTATGTTCTTTCATATTCATTACTACTGAATCATCGGCATTCAAAATTGCAAATCCATGAACAGGTATGTATTCAATAAGACGACTTTTCTCTCGAACAAGAGCATCTTTATTTAAAAAATATTCCACATGAACAGGCACGTCCCCAATTGCAGTAATAATTCCAATTTGGGGCTTTGCAATATCGAGTAAATATTTCATATCCCCCGGCCTATCTATTGCGTACTCTAAAATAAGTATCTCGGGGTATTCTGATGGAATTATCAATTTCCACAATGAAGAGATAATAACCTTGCACCAAAACCATGCTCCGCCGCTCTCGTTCCAATCACCAAGAATTGTAAGCGGCACACCAATCTCATTATTAAAATTTCCATGTGCTACACGTACTTTACGAACTCCTTGTAGGACTGAATAAATCGCCATTTTTGTCGATGTCTTACCCACACTACCCGTGATAGCGATAATACCCGGATCGTATTTTTGAATTGTTTTTTGAGCAAGCCTCCGAATAAGAGACTTTATTATATCAAGCAAAAACTTTTTCATGATATCTTATGGTAACCTATCCGGCGGAATATTATAATAGTTCAATAAAAATTGAGTAAGTTCACGAAACGCAGGAACTACTGTTACTGCTGCGACAGGAGCATTTTGCGGCTTATCGAGTTTAATAAGAATAGTAAATTGAGGATCACTCGAAGGAGCAAATCCCGCATACGTGTGAATGTAAGTATGAGTATAACCCCCACGTACAAAATCAGGCACCTCCGCAGTCCCTGTTTTACCCGCGACAGAATAATGCGGAATCGCGGCAATCTCTGCTTTGTCGACGGCAGAAGTCATCATATCAACAATTTCTCGTGAAGCGCGAAGACTAATGACTTGGCGCATAGGTACTGGTTTCTCATTTTTAAGTATTAACGGTTTCATAAGGATTCCCTTGTAAGCAAGCGCTGATACTGCCGAAATAAGTTGGAGAGGAGTCATGGAAATTCCCTGACCAAAAGAAGCAGTTGCAAAATCAACATCGTTTCTATTTTTTTTCTCTAGATTCTGTAAATTTCCCACAACTTCGCCTGGTATTCCGACGCCCGTCTTTTTTCCAAAGCCAAACGAAAGGAGTCCCTCGTAGAAGTCATTATGACCAATCGCCCTTTCGACAAAAACCGCTCCTGTATTAATGGATCTCTCTATAATCTGAGACATAGTCGTGATGCCATATGCTTTTTGATCCCAATTGCGAATAGTCTTGTCATTGATTGTTATCTCTCCCTTATCAATATATGTTGTTTCTGGAGTAACTTTTCTACGATCCAACCCTAGGGCCATCGTAACTACTTTTAAAACAGAGCCCGGCTCATATACAGCTTGCACCGCAGGATTTAGGAAGTATTTTACAGGGTATTTTTCATATTCATTTGGATTAAAATTAGGCTGATTCTCAAGTGCCAGGATCTTACCTGTTTTTGGGTCTTGCACAATAATAGTGCCTCCTGCTGCGCTATGTTTTTTAATAAGCTCTGCAAGTATATCTCGTGCCTCAGATTGAATAGTGCGATCAATGGAAAGATACAATGAATTACTTTCTTTTTTTAATAATGTATCTTCATAAAACTGCTCAATGCCATAGCGACCCTCAAGTCTTTCTCCTGCTTTATCGAAACCTACAAATCCAAGTAGATGGCTCGCGAGATCGCCAAATGGATAAAAACGTGATAGTTTATTTTTTACATACACCCCTTTCCCCTTATACTCCTTTACTTGCCGCACTTGTTCGTTCGTTGCCTTAAGAACAATAGGCGCATAAAGAGAATTTCTTTTTGCAATAAGAGCCTTAATTTCTCCTTCGGGACGATTACTTACACGTGCCAAAAACTGCACAATCTCTTCCTTTTCTACAATCTCTTT
>MHJO01000012.1:18013-20981 GCA_001818015.1 Candidatus Harrisonbacteria bacterium RIFOXYD1_FULL_40_9
AAATCAGTGGATATTCTTTATTAATAGCAACAGGAATTTCATTGCCGTGTTTATCGGTAAAGAAAAGTGATCCTCGCTCTCTATATTCTTCTTTAATACCCCTATTTTGAGCTTCTGCGCGCGAAGAATATTCGCTTCCGTGTTGTATTTGGATTTTATAAAGATGGAAACCGAGAAAAACGAAAATTGTACTAAAAACAAATGCTAATACGAACGAGCGGCTGCCCATAGAATTGATCCTTTTCTAAAATAAGATGGGCTCTTGTCTTCAACAAGATTTCGTTCCCCAACTAAGCCCTTAAGATGAAGCGTGTCAGTAAGCCCATAGAGCGCGTCTTTTAGCTCAACGCTTTCTATGTGTATCTTTTCGAGTAATTTCGTACGAACAGCAAGCTCATGGCGCATATCAACACTTTCTTGATACACATAGAGCGTACCCGCAAACATAAAGACACTAATAAGCGCAAGCGCTCCTGTGATTAATGATACGATATTTTTGTATTCCGATACAGGTTGGATAACCGTCATAATTTTATAATTGCTCTTAATTTTGCTGATCGAGCACGAGGATTCATTTTTACTTCTTCAAACGAAGATTGAATTGGCTTCTTTGTAAGAAACTTAAATTCATTAGATTTTACTAAATCTCTGAAATAATTTTTTACAAGGCGATCTTCGAGTGAATGAAAAGAAATAACAATGACCCTCCCTCCTTTCTCAATAATTGAAGGCACAGATTCAAGAAATTTCTTAAGATTTTCTAGTTCATCATTTGCGTATATTCGGAGAGCCATAAACGTGCGTGTTGCGGGGTGAATCCTCCCTTTTTCATATGATCGTGGCACTGCCCTAGAGACCACCTCCGCAAGGAGTCCACTTGTAAGAATTTTATGAGTCTTAACTGCTTCCTTAATCGCATACGCAATCCTTCCCGCAAAACGCTCTTCTCCATAGGTTCTAATAATGTCTTCAAGTTCTTCTTCCTTAATAGTTTTCAAGATTTCATCCACTCCTTCTCGATTATCGTCATATACCATTTTTAATGGTTCGTCTTTTAGAAAGCTAAAGCCTTTTTGAGAACCCTCAAGTTCAATTGACGAAAAACCCAAATCGAGAAGCACTCCATGAGCACGAGGTAATTTCCCCTCTTCTATTAAGCGAGCAATATCAGCAAAATTCGCCTGCAATGCAGTTACTCGCGAGTCATTTTTCGTTTTTTCTTTAAATGCTTCTACTGCTTGACTACTCCAATCCATTGCAATCAACATTCCAGAGGGACCTATTCTTCTAAGAATTTCTATCGAATGCCCTCCTCCTCCCACAGTTCCGTCAATCACAACTTCACCAACCTTTAGATTTAAGAAATCTATTACTTCCTGCATTAATACAGAAATATGTCTAGGTTTATCAAAATGAGATGTCATGATATTGAGAGTTTTTGTAAGTCGAGTATGCATAAGGTATTAAATACCAAGTTCGCTCATTTTTTCTGCAATATTATTTGAAGAAGCTTCAGTTTCTGCCTTGTAATTCTGCCACTTCGATGCATCCCAAAGCTCAATACGGTTGTAAAGGCCCGCGACAACAACTTCTTTATCAAGTCCTGCATATCTTCTTAAGTAGTCAGGAACTAAAATCCTTCCCTGACTATCCACATTCACTTCCATAGCCCCCGCAAGCATGAGCCGGGCAAATGCACGAGAATTTGCTTGAGCAAGCGGCAAATTAACTAATTTTTGAGCCAATGTCTCCCATGCCCTAGGATCAAATACAAACAAGCACGAATCGAGACCACGAGTAATAATTGCCCCATTATTAAGCTTTTCTCTAAATTTCACAGGAATTGCCATTCTTCCTTTTGTATCTAAATTGTGTTCGTATTCACCGATAAACATAGTTACGTTTTCGTAGTTATCCCCTTACATTCTTCATATACCCCGAGTTTTCCCCACCTTTATCCACAATTCACCACTACAATGTAATAATAAACCACCTATAATAATTGTCAAAGTAAATTAAAAGCCCTCGTTTTGCATTATCGAGGGCTAATAAATGTAAGTATTTGAGCCATTTCTCAGGGCTTTTTTGCATATCGTTGCTTCGAGACAAGAATTATTCACTTCCTTTTTTTCAAAAGCCAAGAGAATGCTTCTTTCCCCACCACGCCTACACCATCCCATGCAACCAAAAACCCATCGAGGAAAGCCTGATCCAGACAAGATCCACATAACCAGGATTCATAAGATGAATTTCTTCTCTATCTTTTTTCTCTCCGTAAACCGCATGAAATACCATTCTATTCTCCACGCTCTGTTCTTCGTCGGGGAATTGCACAACAAGACAACCAGATGCGACTATCTCCTCCGCTATTTCGAATCCTACGTTTGTATATCTCCACAAGAACAATTGCCCAAACCTACCTTTTTTGAGACGCGTTTCTAATTCTTTTTCAATAACTCTTAAATTCTGAATTCCTTCCTCTGCCTTTTTGCGATCAGTAAAAGGTCCATATTTTGCCTCAGATATTCTTCTTTTTACATCCTTGAACTTATATGTCATCTCTTCAATAACCCAGAAAATAATAACTTCTTTAGGAATTTCTTTTTTGTCCGACATAGAACGCTCCTTTCCTTATATAAATGTAAAATTACAGTTTCTGGTGCGCGCGCCTGGATTCGAACCAGGGACCCCTCGCATGTGAAGCGAGTGCTCTGCCACTGAGCTACGCACGCTCTCCTTCGCTCCATAATACTCATGGAGCTTCGGACGAGCAAGATATATATCTCTTGTCCATTCGAAGCCCGACAAGGGAGGCGTAAGGGGAAGCTACGCACGCCTAATTAATAATGGTGAGCTGGGAAGCTCACCATTATTCTATTTCAGTTCTACTGTCGCGCCAACAGCTTCAAGTTTTTTCTTCAGCTCATCAGCGTCTTCCTTCTTAAGTCCTGTCTTTATTGCCTTCGGG
>MHJO01000012.1:20998-21177 GCA_001818015.1 Candidatus Harrisonbacteria bacterium RIFOXYD1_FULL_40_9
TTTCGCTTCTTTAAGGCCTAATCCCGTCGCTTCTTTCACTGCCTTGATTACATTGATTTTCTGATCTCCGCTTGCTTTCAATACCACATCGAAAGCAGTTTTTTCTTCTGCTACACCTGGAGCTTGAGCTCCTGCACCCGCTGCCATCATTGGCATTGCAGCAGAAACACCAAATTTCT
>MHJO01000013.1:0-357 GCA_001818015.1 Candidatus Harrisonbacteria bacterium RIFOXYD1_FULL_40_9
GCAGCTTCATTTTAAACATCTCATTATCGAGCACTGCCTCAAGCGCCTCAGCACACTCTCCTATGCGCCATGGATCTATAAGCAACGCCGAAGAATGAAGTACCTCGGGTAACGAAGCGCGATTACTCGCAATAACAGGGACGCCGTACGACTGTGCCTCAAGTGGAGGAAATCCAAATCCTTCGAAAAATGATGGGTATACGAATACTTCTGCGTGTTCGTATAAAAAACTCTTTTGCTTTTCGGAAATACTCCCAACGATTCGAATAGAATCATAAAAAGAAGATTTACGGTGCGCCTGAAGCACATCTCCATAGAGCCAACCCATAGAGCCTGCAAGTACAAGCTGCAGATCTC
>MHJO01000013.1:375-5947 GCA_001818015.1 Candidatus Harrisonbacteria bacterium RIFOXYD1_FULL_40_9
GGAATGGGTGTTAAAAAACGCTGAACTTCTCTCGGGTGTTTGTCCATTTTGTGGCAAGGTGATGCCCGGATAAATACGCATCACTTTTTCCTCAGGAATATTAAAAGTGCGGATAATATCCGATTTTGTAAAATCGGAATCTGCAATGACCCGATCGGCACTCAATAATTGCCTTTTAATATTTTGCATTCTATGCCACACTCGATGCCTTAAAGAGAAAAAATAAGGATGATGAATGAATGAGAGATCGTGGACTGCAAGAATACGAGGGACATGAACAGTGAGATTATTAATATGTGGACTTATTACGATGTCCGGATTTGAATGCCGTTCAATACGAGGCCTATGGAATATATATTGTGCGCAATCAAAAATTTTATTTGGAATTCTTGGAGAATGAAGAGTTATAAGAGGATCAGCTATCCATTCATGAGGCAAAGCTGCTTTCTTAAGCCCATTATAAAAAAGAATATAGCAATGCTCTCTTTTAAAGCGCAAAAGATTATTGATAATAGAGCGGGTATAATATTCAATACCAGAAAATCCTCCACGAGATAATACACGAACATCAATAAGGATTCGCATCGAGTACAGTATAACGAAAATGAGCCCAAAGAACATCTACATGATCGTTAAACGAACAAGTAGAATCTCGTTCTTTGGGCTCAAGGTATTCCTTTGTACTCTTATTATTATAATATATAGATAATATTATGTCAAGTACTCGATTCCAAAAATTAAAACAGGGCCTTGAAACCCCGTTTTAATTAACTACAGTACTGGTCCACGCATGCATTATAGTGCAATGCGGTGCATATCGTACGCATACGTCCCGCATTACCCTATTCTGCCTACGCGAACCTATTTAGAATATCAAATTAAATACAAGAGAACAACACAAATATGTGGAAAAGATTCCTATAATTCTTTTTCAAAATCTTCGAGAGCCTTCTTTGCTTTTGGATTAAGTTTTCCGGGAAATTTAAGATCGAATTCAATAAGTAAATCTCCTCTGCCACCCATATTGAAATGAGGCATGCCTTCTCCTGAAGCTCTGAAAGGTTCCCGAATATTAATTGACGAAGGAATCTCAAGTGCACGCTTCTCTCCTGTGATAGTAGGAATTTCAACTTTCTTGCCCAAAAGAATATCCGTTACATTAATTGGTTTTTTGATATAAAGATTATCGCCCTCGCGTCTAAAAATTGAATGTGGTCGTATCATAATACGCACATACAAATCTCCAGCTTCTGCCCCATGACTCCCATCTTCCCCTGCGCCTTTAATTTTAATAATCTGACCATTCTGAACTCCTTGACGAATATCAACCTGCACTACACGCTCGCCTATCACTCGCCCTGCGGATTTACAGGAAGCACATGGCTTTTTTGGAATCATTCCCGAACCATTACATTCCTTACACTGCTTTACCTGAGAGAACGATCCAAAAAACGAATTGCGCGCCTCACGAATTTCACCCCTTCCTCCACAGTGAGCACACTCAGACGTTCCCGCTTTTGGATCATGCCCCATACCCTTACACGATTCACATACACGAAGCACAGTAAATTTTATTTTTTTCTCTAGTGGCTTAAACGCTTCCTCAAGTGTTATTTCCTGCATAATCTCAATATCGCCACCTCTATTATACGTGCGCCTTTTTTGCTTCACTCCCAAGCCTTCAAAAAATGCATCGAATACATCATTAAGGTTTCCAAAATCTCCAAAAGAGAATTCGAATCCCATTTGATTCGGATCGAATCCCTGCCCGCCAGGAAACCCGCTTCCTTCAAATACCTGGCCAAAATTATCGTACTGAGCACGCTTTTCTTTATTGGAGAGAATTTGATACGCCTCGTTTATTTCCTTAAATTTCTTCTCATCTCCATGAGGTCTGTCAGGATGATGCTCATGTGCTAATTTTCGGTATGCTTTTTTAATCTCGTCCTCAGTGGCGCCCTTCGTAACTCCTAGAATTTTGTAATAATCTTTAGACATAAGTTATATATTCATTACTCCATAAGAACGACTTCCTTACTTTTTTGTTCTGAAATTACAGCAATGAAATTTACTGCGATCAGTAATTCATATATCAAAAAGGCAAAAAGTGCAACTATAAAGTTAAATAATGGTGCAATTCCCCTTATAAGCAAGAATAAGGTCAAGAACGCGGCACCAATAAAATAAGTATTCCTATCTTTCTCGGCATTTTTTATAAACACATTAAAGCTCTCCGCGAGCACCTCCGAAAGCTTTTCTTGGCCCCTTAACTGAATATGAAGAAATTCGGAAAGTTGCCCCCGCACCTCAACCACGACCTCATCAATCGCAGATTGAGGAGTATCCTCTGGAATTCCATATCGATCTCGCACAATACCATAAATAAGATCATTTACACTTACTTGAGGGTGAAACTGGGGAATATAGCGTCCGATAATAAACGTCGTTGGCTTGATGAAATTCTGGGCCATTTGAGACGTAATATTGAAATCTTTGAAATTATACACAAGGAATACTCCAAGAACTCCAAAAAGCACAAGTCCTGTCGCAGCTTTTCCCAGAACAACTCTTGCTCGTCCAAAAAATTTAATCGAGAGAGACGATCCTTGATCTATAAACCCATAGACATACGCATACACAAAATAAAGAAGACTAAAGAGCACAAGCAAGAGAATGAGCCGCAATGAGTTAAAAATCATTCCCAAGAATGGAAGCGCAAGCATTGCAAACTCGAGGATCGCTACTCCAAGCACTGCTTTTTTAGTTTTCAGAATCAATGACTTAAGTACGATTCCAGAAAGCAACAAAGAGAGTGATGAGAAAAAAAGTATTCTCCATACCCCCCCTATATCGCTACCTACAAGCACCTTATTAAAACTATATCCCGAAAGAAGCGCCGCAAGCATTCCACATCCCACAAGCACTCCAAATTTCCAGTTTATGGTGTCGGCATACACAACGTCACGACGTATGTTATTCTGCAACGATGATTGGTTGATCACTTAGTTTTCTTTTTTCTCTTCAGTTTTTTCTCCTTCGGCACCTTTATCTTTATTATATAATGAAGCGCCGATCTTCTGAAGCTCCTCTGAAAGTCCTTCTATTGCGTTTTTTATAAGAGCAACGTCATCCTTATCTTTCACCTGTTTTAAATCATTCACTTTTCCAGTGACACTTTGATGAAGTTCGGCAGAAATTTTACCTTCTGCTTCCTTTAATGATTTTTCTGCAACATACACAAGATTTTCTGCCTGATTACGAGCCTCTATAAGCTCACGTTTTTTATTATCTTCATCGGCATGTTGCATTGCCTCGTTTTTTAAGCGTTCGATTTCCTCCTTAGAAAGAGACGTTGATGCTTCAATCTTCACTGACTGACTCTTCCCCGATGCTTTGTCTTTTGCCGACACGCTCAAAATTCCATTTGCATCAATATCGAAACTTACCTCCACTTGTGGTACTCCCCGTGGAGCAGGAGGAATTCCATCCAGAATAAATCGCGCAAGTGTTTTATTATCAGAAGCCATCTGACGCTCTCCTTGAAGCACGTGGATTTCAACTGAAGGCTGATTATCAGAGGCCGTAGAAAATACCTGGGATTTTGCTGTAGGAACAGTCGTGTTTTTAGGAATCATAGGAGTCGCAATACCCCCCAATGTTTCAATGCTAAGAGTAAGCGGAGTAACATCCAAAAGGAGTACATCCTTTACGTCACCCTGCAAAATTCCAGCCTGAACAGCAGCTCCAATCGCCACCACTTCATCAGGATTGATACCTCGATGTGGATCTTTTTGAAAAAGCTTCTTTACCGCGTCTTGTATAGCCGGCATACGAGTTTGACCCCCCACAAGAATCACTTCATCAATTTCATTCATCTTAAATCCTGCTTCTTTGATGGTTTTTTCAGTGAGCATGACTGAGCGATCTACTTCAGAGCGCACAAGCTCTTCAAGCTTTGAACGACTAAGTTTCATTAAGAAATGCTTTGGGCCAGACGCATCGGAACTTATATAAGGGATATTAATCTCAGTCTCGAATGCAGTCGAAAGTTCGTGTTTTGCGCGTTCCGCTGCTTCTTTTAAACGTTGTAGGGCAAGCGGATCTCGAGACACATCCATGCCTTCTGCTTTTTTGTATTCAGTCGCAAGATATTCATTAATCTTTTTATCAAAATCATCGCCTCCAAGGTGCGTATCGCCTCCCGTTGCCTTTACCTCAACAGTATTATCACCAACCTCAAGCACGGACACATCAAATGTTCCACCTCCAAAATCATACACAACAATTTTTTCGTTTTTGCTCTTATCAAGACCATATGCAAGCGCAGCAGCAGTCGGTTCATTTAATATCCTTCGGACTTTAAGCCCCGCAATTTCTCCTGCATTTTTTGTTGCTTGCCTTTGACTATCATCAAAATACGCAGGCACAGTAATAACCGCCTCTTCAATTTTTTCTCCAAGCTTCGCTTCCGCATCAGCTTTCAACTTTGCAAGCACCATTGCAGAGATCTCTTCTGGCGTATACCATCTATCGCCCATCTTGATATCCACACCTCCGCTTTCCGATTGTCTAATATCATACGGCAACCACTTCTTGTCCTGTTGCACTACAGAATCAGAAAATTTCCTGCCAATCAGACGTTTTACAGAAAAAATCGTGTTTTTGGGATTAGTAATGGATTGCCTTTTTCCAAGAGTTCCCACAAAACGCTCATTTGCTTTACTGAGCGCAACAATCGAGGGCGTTGTCCTATTGCCTTCAACGTTTTCAATAATGCGAGGCGCACCACCTTCGATAATCGCCATCGCAGAGTTTGTTGTTCCTAAATCAATTCCTAATATTTTAGCCATAGTTTTAATAAATATAATTATTTTCCTTTTGCGACCTTCACGCGTGCAGGTCGAATTACTTTATCATATAACTTCCACCCTCGCTCGACTTCCTCAATTACTGTGCCAGGCGATTTATCAGACTCTATTTCCATAAGCACCTCGTGTTCGACTGGATTAAATTCCTTTCCGATTGACTTAATTGATTCAAGCCCGTGTTCTTTTAAGACGTGTTCGAGCTGGGTTCGAGTCATAAGCACTCCTCTTAGCATTACTGGATCCTTGCCCGAAGCCTCAAGAGATGCGATCGAAAGATCGAAGCTATCCATAACCGTCACGACATCTCGGAGAAGCCTTTCATTTCCAAATCTCATAATAGTTTCCGCCCGCTCCGCCTCGCCCTTTTTATAATTAATAAGTTCAGCTCGTGCCCTTTGCCACCCCTCAAGATATTCCTGTCGTTCTTTCTTTAACTTATCTACCTCACTTATGTCGTTATTACTAATTGGTGTTTCTTCGTTCATGATTAATAGTGTTAATATGTTGTTTTATTTTCGACAAGAATCCTAAATTCGTTCTATAATTCATCCGTTTTGGCCCCACAAGCAGAATAAGGAAATCATCAAACGAATCAAGAATTACTGATAATGAATCATTTTTAAGAATAGGATTTGATCCCACGAACACTCGGGGCTTATCACTGCCCTCATTATATATATCGTGGAGTACTGCCTCCAAATGCT
>MHJO01000013.1:5964-8782 GCA_001818015.1 Candidatus Harrisonbacteria bacterium RIFOXYD1_FULL_40_9
TCCCGAACCACGCGCACTACATCCTCTATTGCTTCCCAATCCTCATAGCGAAGTAGCTCATCGAGTCCTTTCTTATATACATTTTCGCCTTCAAGATCATAGCCAATACTAAGCACGTGAAGACTTTCTGCAATCTGATCCAAGAATTCAAGACGATCACCAGAAAAAAATTCTTCAGCAAGTTTACTTAATAAGCGAGGCTCACGAATAAAATCGAGCTCGTGAGACAGAATTCGCTCTACGAAGAATTCATATCCGCGATCAGTAGGAACACGTCCCGCAGAGTGATATAGCTTTGATAGATATCCCTCATCAGCGAGCTCAGATAATTCAAGACGAATTGCCGCAGGTTTTATATCAAAATCATATTCTTCAAAAAGCTGTCCTGAACTTACCGGCCGACCGGAACGAATAAATTCCTTAAGTACTGCCTCAAGTATTATGGCGCGTCGTTCATTCATTTTTTACAGTATAAAGTAAATGGCAAACATATGTCAAGATTGCTAATGTAATAGAATAAGCGACACTTAAAGCGTCGCTTATCGCACTACTAAAGAAGTTATTTGAGTTATTTGCTTCTAAATGTAATCGCAGAAAGCCAATACGCTCCCTTCTTTGATATTGGCAATTTTCCTATCTCAAGGATTGTAGGCGATCGAGTAATAAGGTCTACAAAAAGAGCATTTTCGTTATAACATTCTCCCCAATGTCCTACGGCATGAGGAATGTATTTCTCGCCATACACAGAGATGATCGAAATCAATGCTTCTGATATCATATTTGCACATGCCCGCACAGAACCATCACAATGATCTTTAATCCACTTCTCTTGCTCCTCCCACGAAAGTCCCCCTCCTAATCCGTTTTTAAAATTCAAAAGATAATATCCAGGCAGAATCTCGATATTTGCCCATTCTTCATCACACCATGAAGTATTTTTTTCAAATACAACTTTTTTTGAAGAATTTTTTTCTCCTTCTATATAACAACCACAACGTCGTACCTGCTCCCGCAAAGAAAACCCATGAAGATACACCAACCTCCAGTCAGCACGATGATTATAATTTTCATACGCGCACTCTTCAAGAACTTTAATGGAATACGGAATAGGAATCACAGGCACAACCTCTCCTGTATGAAATGGAGCAAAGCCCCACGCCTCACACATTACTGCGGCAGAAATTACTCTATATCTTCCCATAATATGCTCAGCGAGAGGCATATCAAGTTCGCACTCGCTAAATCTTCGAGGATTTTTTAAGAAGGAGGCGAATACTTTTTCATTAATAAGTCCATTATCTACTTTCTCCCAAAAATCCCTCATCTGGTATGCTGTAATCGCGGGAACAGAGTTTTCACGCATATATTACCCCAAAAAGATCTGAGATAAGTATAGACGGGAGCATAGAATTTGGAATGTTGAATATAGATATTCGAAATTCCCTATTCCACGTTATAATAAAAGTAATGATTCGCTCTATTGAAGATAGAATTGGTTGGATTGATATTGTAAATCCACAAAGAGAAGATCTCCAATTCCTAAGAGAGAACTTCAATATTCATCCCATTATCCTCGAGGAACTCATCCATCCATCAATGCGCACTCACGTGGAGCGTGCGGGGGGGCATTATCTATTTTTCGTATTTCACGTTCCCTTATTTGACTATCATGAAAAATCAGCACGTCGTGGAGAAATTGATTTCATCGTTACCGAAAGCCACATAATTACTGTTCGTTACGAATCAGTAGTTCCTCTTGAAGAGCTCTGGCATTTTATAGAGAGACGTCCTTATTTCAAAGAAAAGCTTTTGAGTCGCTCAACAGGCATGCTCCTTTACTACATCGTCGAAGCCCTTATTGAGTTTTCTCTTCGCCAACTTCAACACATCGAAGAAAAAATTGAGAGTATAACAAAAAGACTTTTCAAAGGTGAAGAAATTAAACTTCTTCGAGAAATTACCTATGTAAAACGCGATCTTATTAATTACAACCTCATAAGTCGCCCACAAGAGCATATTCTTCGTTCACTCGAACGGAGCGGCGGAGAGTTTTGGAGCGGCACAATGGATATATATCTTTCCGACCTCCTTGGTGACTATCTCAAAGTCGCTCAACTTTCCGAAACCCATAAAGAATCCATTGAAGCACTTGAGACAACAAATGCTCAACTTCTTGAGGCGAAAACGGGAACTATTACAAAAACTCTTACCATACTCGCATTTCTTGCGCTTCCTATGTCGCTCGTTGTTGCACTCTTTGGGATGAGTATTAATTATCTTCCACTAAGAGATTCTCCTTATGCATTTCCTCTTGTCCTAGGAAGCATCACTATTCTTGGGCTTATCACACTCCTTCTTTTCAAAATCAAAAAGTGGATATAAGCTCATAGAAACTTACTATGGTCATCATTGTATTTAACACTCTCACTAACAAAAAAGAACGCCTTCGCAAATCACTTCTTAAGCCAATACGGCTTTTTGTGTGTGGACAGACTGTATATGACCATGCTCATCTTGGACATGCACGCACGTATGTTGTATTTGATGTAATCGTTCGCTATCTGCGATATAGCGGCTTCAAAATTAAATATATCCAGAATATCACGGACATTGACGACAAGATCATCGAACGCTCAAAAGAACGCAAGCAGCACTTCAAAGAACTTGCCCAATTTTTCGCGAACGCATACCTCGAGGACATGAAAAAGCTTCATGTTGAAAACGTGGATATGTATCCTCGGGCAAGTGATTTTATGGACGAAATTCAGACACAAATAAATATCCTTCTCAACAAAGGATACGCATATAAGACATCTTC
>MHJO01000013.1:8790-14583 GCA_001818015.1 Candidatus Harrisonbacteria bacterium RIFOXYD1_FULL_40_9
ATTTCGAAGTGCGAAAATTTAAAAAATATGGAGAGCTTTCGAGGCAGAAACTCGACGAATTGCGTCATGGCTATCGCATAGAGCCCGACCCAGAAAAACATGACCCACTCGACTTTGCGCTCTGGAAATTCAAAGAAGAGCCTCCTTTTTGGCAAAGCCCATGGGGAAATGGCCGACCAGGATGGCATATCGAAGACACCGCAATCACAAACTCTACGTTCGGCGCTCAATATGAAATTCATGGAGGAGCAAACGAACTTAAATTCCCTCATCACGAAGCAGAGATAGCCCAACAAGAATCAGCATCAGGGAAAAGCCCTCTTGTAAAAACATGGATTCACACAGGACTTCTTCTTGTCAACGGAGAAAAAATGTCGAAAAGCTTAGGTAATTTTGTGACGATTAGAGATTTTCTTGCACAATGGTCTCCTAATATACTTCGGTGGATTATCATGAGCCATCATTATCGATCCCCCATAAATTACACCGAAGAACTCGCAGAAGATGCATATAAAAGTCTTATACGTTTCTATTATTTTCTCGATAAGCTCGACATGCAACGAGAGAAGGGATTAGTTAGAGTCGACATCAAGCGATCCATAAAAGAAGCGGATAAGGAATTTTCCTCTGCAATGAACGATGATTTTAATACTGAACGTGCACTTGCATCTCTCTTTTCTTTTCTCTCTTCTACGGAACCTCGTATTTCAGACATGCACGAAGAAGAGGCATTATTAGTTAAAAACTACATAATAAGCACACTAAAGCTCCTCGGCATAGAGTTCGAGAGAGCTCCGATTCCTTCGCCCGTACTTCGACTCCTAAATGAACGCGAATCATTGCGGAAAGAAAAAAAATTTGAAGAAGCAGACAAAGTGCGTATTGAAGTACAAAAATTAGGGTATGATATAGAGGACACCGCACGTGGTCCTCACGCAAAAGCATTACATCCACGCGTGTAACCAATGGAAACAAAAACAAAGATACAAGATCGCATCAAGGTTCCTCCACAAGATATTGATGCAGAACAAGCAGTTCTCGGAGGACTCATGATTGACAATAATGCCATTATTAAAGTGGCAGACTTACTTTCCCCTCATGATTTTTACAACCCTCACCATGTGACAATCTACAGCGCCATTCTCGAACTTTTCGAAAAACATCACCCAACCGATATATTAAATCTTTCATCTCGACTCAAAGAAAAAGAGAAGCTTCAGGAAATCGGCGGAAAATCTTATCTCGCAGATCTCATTAATAAAATCCCTAGCTCATTTCATGTTGCAAGTTATGCTGAACGCGTGAAAGAGAAGAAGGTCATGCGAGACCTCATAGAGGCGTCGGTTGTTATCAATGAGACAGCATACAACTTTAACGGGGATACGGAGGAGCTTCTTGATCATGTTGAGCAAAAAATATTTAACATTGCAAAACACGCAGATCGAGCAAAATTTGTATCAATCAAAGAAGAACTCGAGGAAGCATTTGAGAGGATTGAAAAATTACAAGGCGGCTCAAAAGAGCTTCGTGGTGTTCCTACTGGATTTGATGAACTTGATGGGTACCTTTCTGGACTCCAACGATCAGACCTTGTAGTGCTTGGAGCACGTCCTTCTTTCGGTAAAACTGCGCTTGCGCTTGATATTGCGCGCCAGGCATGCAAAAAAACAGGCAAGGCCGTGGGAATATTCTCGCTCGAAATGTCGCGCGACCAGATTACTGACAGACTTCTTTCAGCAGAATCCCAGCTTCCCTTATGGAGACTTCGCACACAACGAATAACTGACGAGACCGAATTCCAAATGCTTCATGCCGCCATGGATAACCTTTCAAAGCTTCCAATTTTCATCGACGATACTGCATCCCCTACCATTCTCCATCTTCGCACAAATGCACGCAGACTTCAGCTTGAGAATGATTTATGTCTTTTGGTGGTAGATTATCTTCAACTTATCCAACCAAGAATCAATAGGGATAATGTCGTACAGCAGATCACTGAAGTGTCACGAGGATTAAAAGCTATGGCCAAAGAGCTCAATATTCCCATACTTGCTCTTTCCCAGCTTTCGCGCGCAGTTGATCAACGAGAAGTACGCATTCCCCGACTTTCTGATCTTCGAGAATCAGGATCCATTGAGCAGGACTCAGATGTGGTATTATTCCTCTACCGAAAAGATCGAGAAAAAAAAGAACGCCTCGAGGCCCCGACTGCCGAAGAAGAAAATCTCACTGAGGTGATTATTGCGAAGCACAGAAATGGTCCTCTTGGAACTGTGAAACTTAAGTTTGATCCTGAGCGCGTAAGCTTCAGAACTATTGATAAATTTCACTGAAATCGACAAGTATAATGCATGATATGTATCATGAATACAATAAACCACGATCGTCATACATTATACTTATCCCATAATACACGACATGTTTCCTTCTCGTTTTAAAAATGTACTTGATTTTTTTACACGCCTTCCATCTCTTGGGCCACGACAATCCATAAGGCTTATTTTCCATCTCTCCTCGTGGAATAAGAGTGATCTGCGAATATTTGGCGAAAGTATTATTGCGCTCACTGAAATGAAAACATGCCCGATGTGCTTTTTTATTCACGAAAACGAGAATGACTTATGTGAAATATGCAATGATCACAATAGAAGGAAAGACATCATCGCAATCGTTGAAAAACAAACCGACATAGTATCCCTCGAGCAAACAAAAAAAATGAATAACCACTATTTCATTATTGGAGATATTAAACGAAACTTTGCCGCATCGGCAAATTATGAACGAATTAATATTCTTAAAAAGAGAATTGACGACACACTAAGTGGAAAAGCGGCGGAGATTATTCTCGCTATTAGTCCTACCACATATGGAGACATTATCACGGGGACTCTTACGCACGAGCTCTTCGATTATGCCCATAAAATAAGCCGCCTCGCGCGCGGGATTCCCACGGGAGGCGACATTGAATTTGCAGACGAAGACACTCTTCGTAATGCAATTGATAATAGGAAATAATTATTGGATTTTTTGGATTTCGACTTCTGTAAAATCTTGCCTGTGTCCTTTCTTCTTACGGAAACGATTTTTTGAGTGATATCTAAAAACGATCACTTTCTTATGGCGTCCTTGTCGTGTTACAAGAGCCTCTACTCTTGATTGAGGGACGTAGGGTGTGCCAATCTTGATATCTTCCCCGTCAACGCGAAGAAGAACTTTATCGAACACATAAGAAGACCCTTCCTTTATGTCTAATTTCTCCACTTTAATTTTTTGTCCCGGAGCCACTTTGTATTGTTTGCCGCCGGTTTCTATGACCGCAATCATGGTATTAGTTAATTGATATAATAGCCATTAACTTGCCAAAAATCAATAGCGAAAGAATAACGCTTCCAAAAACAAGAAGTATTGCAAGAGAACGAACTCTTTTAAACATGCGATTAGCAAGTAATATATTTAAAACAATCATCAAAAGTCCCGTAATCAATATTCCAAATACATCTCTTCTGTTGCCCACAAAATCAATCCCCCCTAAATGACTTACATGAATAATAAGCGGCATTGAGGGATCGGGGAATTTTACACCTGCAATAAAAAGTCCCACCACAACAAGGAGAATGCTTATTGCAATTCCAATAGTAAACCTGCGATTTTTAATTAATGGGGGCAATTTCATTACATTAAACTATATTATTCAAGCCTCAAGGACAAAATACGCGAAGTTCCGTCTTTGTCCATAGTAACTCCATAGAGCACATGAGCTGCTTCCATTGTTGATCTATTGTGGGTAACGACCACAAATTGTGTCTTCAGTGAAAGATCTCGAAGAACTCCAGCAAATCTACGAGCATTTTTTTCATCAAGAGCCGCGTCAACTTCATCAAGGATAAGAAATGGTGGTGGATTTACAGCAATCATTGAAAAAAGCGCTGCGAGCGACACAAGACTCCGTTCTCCTCCAGAAAGAGATTCGAGTCCTTGTGTTTTTTTTCTCGGAAGATCTACCTCAGCACGAATTCCGGCAATTGCATTTTCCTCTCCTTCGTCCATTAAAAGCCTTGCCTTTCCTCCTCCAAACATATGATTGCAATATCTATCAAATGCCACGCTTACCGCATTCATTTTCTTCACGAAATCACGAGATAGCTTCTTCGTAAGATCTTCGATAAGCACACTAAGATCTCCCGATGCATCATGAAGATCGTGAGCCTCGCGTGCTAAGTCCATATACTTACTCTCAAGTTCATTTGCTTCTTTTATTGTTGACTCCTCCACTGCCCCAATACGAGCAAGTTCGTTGCGAAGCGCATGCATTCTTTGGAAAAGAGCAGAAGAAAGAGGTTCATGCATTATAGTTGTGTCAATTTCATCAATATTCCGTCCGGCTTGTGCAAGATGACCACAAATCTCTTTGTGCTTATAGCCCCACCGAGCTTTTTCAATGAGCACCGTCCGTTCTTTGTCTAGAAGCCGAGTATGAAATAAACGAGCGTTCTCTGCCTCACGCACTGCTTCACGCACACGAGTATTAAAATTAATAAGTAATGCATTGTACTCTTTTTCCTTCTCCTGAATCGCCTCCAGTTCAGCCTCAAGACCCGCTATTGTCTCTTCGTATTTCTTTTTTGCATTAAGAATACCCTTACTATCTACACGAGGTTCTTTATAGAGCGCATGCTCAATTTCTAAAAGAATCGTCTTAATGACTCTCTGAATACCATGCATAGTAGATTCATTAAGCGCTGTCTCAAGAGCACGTCTTGATTCGTGTATAAGCACATGAGCATCCTCAGCTTTAATCTCTTGATCCTTTCCCATTAACTCAATGCGAGCTTCAAGCCGACCCAGCTCACGTTCAATAAGAGCCTGTTTTCTCATAAGGATCTCCTTTGCCTTTAAAAGATCACTCATGTTGCGATGAACCTCTGGCCTTTCATCTTCAATGCCTCTAAGAGTTTTTTCGTGAAGATGAACTCGATGCCACTCCTTCTCCAGTGCGGCTTTTAGTACATCGATTTCCAGCTCTACTTCTTTCGCACCTCTTTCTATTGTCCTTAATTCATAACCGAAAAACTGATTTTCAAGAATTCTAAGTTCCTTAAGTAGTTCGTCTCTTTTTTCCCATTCGGAAGTCTGCTTCCGAAGAATACGAAGACGAGGCTCCATTTCACGAAGAAGACTATTAATTCTCTCGAGATTTTCTTTAGTTGTTTTAAGACGCGCCTCACTCTCATTTTTTTTATTCCTATAATCTTTGAATCCGAGCACCTCTTCCATCATAAGTCGTCTCTCTAGATTGCTTACGCGCACGAACGAATCACTATTCCCTTGACCTACGAGCGTAAGTCCACGATTACCTATACGAGACTTTGCAAAAAAATCTTGAACGTCACGAAGACGCACCTCATTCTCATTAATAAAATAATGAGACTCTCCATCACGTGAGACCTGACGCTTAATCTGTATTTCCGGAAATTGAAGAGGCCACGCATTATCAGAATTATCGAGAACAAGCGAAGCCTGAGCTAAGCCAACACGCGAACGAAGCGATGTGCCCGCAAAAACAAGGTCTTCTATCTTCGCCCCACGAAGATGCGCCGCATCACGCTCACCTAAAAGCCACCTAAATGCATCAACGACATTTGATTTACCAGAACCATTCGGACCCACGATCACACTTACTCCACGAGGGAACTCCAAAACCGCTTTATCAGCAAAAGATTTAAAACCACTAAGAGAAAGTCTAGTAAGCATAAAGGATACCTTTATTGTATCCTTTTATTCCTCAATGTTTAA
>MHJO01000014.1:0-578 GCA_001818015.1 Candidatus Harrisonbacteria bacterium RIFOXYD1_FULL_40_9
TGCTTGTAAAATATGCCGCACGATATAAGGGAGGAGAGGTTCGAATCGAGGAGCGTGCATTTAATGACTATAAGTGGGTGAATTCACAAGAAGTAAAGCAATATGAATGTATTATAGGCATAGACAAGGAAGTTGAGGCTACGATAGCTTTATTTAAAGAAGCATGATCAAACTTACACTCAATACTGCCATGCGCGAGAGCCGTTCCTTGCGAAGCGTTGTATAGTCTTCAATTACCGCAAGGAATTGATCCTTAAAGACATCTGTACTTAATGATTCGGCTTCTTTTCGTACAATCCACGGATTAAAGTGCATAGAATTAAACCGATACACTGCATTAATGAGCGCTTCTTTGGTTTGCTCATTAAAGAAAATCCCCGATCTATGCTCTTTTATAATTTCTTCCGCACCACCTTTTTTGTATGCAATAACAGGTGTTCCGCATGCAATCGCCTCAACTGCAACAAGGCCAAAATCTTCTACTTGGGGGAAGATTAGTGCACGTGCTCCACTATAAATATCGCGAAGCTTTTTATCATTCTTAATATTACCATCCACAAACTCTATGTAGGGGCTTT
>MHJO01000014.1:588-3257 GCA_001818015.1 Candidatus Harrisonbacteria bacterium RIFOXYD1_FULL_40_9
AGCGCCCAATGGCAAGAAAATAATCTCGTTTTTTCGGTTCTGGAAAAAAAGTATTAAGATCAGTTCCCGGATAAATTACATAAGGGTCACGTCCATAATTTTTTCTTATTTTTTCGGCAATAAAGTGAGATGTGGCAATAAGAATATCGGGCTTTTGTCCTGCGCTATAGTCCCATGTGCGGAGATATGAAGTAAGTGGCTTCACGCATTGCTGAAATAGTGGCCTATTTTGGAACATGGGATGAGTATGCAAATATTCCTCGTCTTCCCATGCGTATCGAAGAGGGGTATAGCAATATGAAATATGAAATGTTTTTTGTGAATTATAGGAAAAGCCTTTTGCATAACCAGCGGTTGAAGAAATAAGGAGGTCGTATTCATCGCTTATATTAATTAACTGCGAGGCAAGAGGAAGAAAGGGAATAATATGCCTATGATTATTGATAATAAGAGAATTATTTAAGATAGACGTTTTTATTGTGCGATGTTTAAAGCGCTCGAGGGTTTTCTTTTCGCTATATAGCAATGTGTAAATAGGCGCCTCAGGAAAAAAATTCATAAGAGACTCCAAAAAACGCTCAGCCCCTCCAAACTGATTAAGGTAATCATGTGCAAGTGCGACATTCATATATCAATTATTGATCACTTTTTCATTTCGGAGTAGTGCGCGCACATTCTTTCAAAAAAGATTTAGCGTGTTGATTTGACTTTTTTAGAATTTAATGTATTATCGAACAAGCTCAATAATAAAAGCAGGACGATGGCAAGTTTGTCTTTTTAATAATTGCAATATACATGTCGGAGGGGGAAATATGAAAATACGACTTCTTCTTTTCCCGTACTATGTGACCCCGGAAAGCGCGCGAACTTTTTCTCCGGTTTTCTTTGCCGAGCTTGATAGGCTCGGCGTCGAAATCAAGCCTGAATGGTGGAATGGGATGCTTGAGGGTATAAAGCCCTCACCCTCAGACAAGCCCACTATCGTTCGGGCCTCGTCACAGATGAAGTGCGACGAAACAGAGCTTGCGCTTCGCTGCGAAAAACTGGGATTTTTTCTCTTCTACAACGATTTGTGGCTATTCTCAGTAGGAAGGCCGGTGGGAGGCGAGGAGATGGTAGAAGGATTCAGAATGTGGGTTAGAGGAAGGAGAAAAATCGAAGCGTAAGCATAAAGCCCGTTCGTTCGCCGGTTGGCGAATGGACGGGCTTGATTTTTTTATCAACACCCTCGCTTCGACCGAAAGTGTTTGAATAAAAGCTGTTTATTGATATAATTAAATTATTATTTAGGAAGTCGACTAAATACTCGTCATTAAGTAAACAGAAATCAATAAAATTATGGGAAAGTTATCACTTAAAAAATATAGTTTGCTTTGTGTACTAGGAGGAGAAGTTGCATATACCGCTTGTCTTATTTACGGCACAACCCTTACAGGGAAATTGGCTGAGCTTCATCACGCAATCTTTGAACTGCTACCTGGGTTTACATGGCTCGGTTTTGGGAGCTTTATTGTCGGAGCAATTACTGTAGGAGTTTGGTCATGCCTTGGTGGTGCCTACATCGCCTGGATGCATAACTATAGCTTAGAAAAATAAGTGAGTCTGCGCGAACCCCCCCTTTTTTTTGCTCCGGAGTAGTAGAATTATATATGTGCTCTTGGAGCGGAATACCGGAATCGAACCGGCGTCTCTAGCTTGGGAAGCTAGCGTACTACCACTGTACTAATCCCGCATACGGGAGCCAGCGGTGGGATTTGAACCCACGACCTTTGCTTTACGAAAGCACTGCTCTGCCACTGAGCTACGCTGGCACAATTTCTTTACTTAAAGTGTATTCTATTATAGAATGTGCATATAGACAATTTGCAATGAATAACACCTTAATGGATCTAAAGGAGCAAGCCCGCCAACTTGGTGGGCGTCTTTGACATAGATTCAAAGCGTAATTTTTTGAAATATCTCGAGTCTCAACTTACCGATCCTGATTTATGGAAAGATCGAGGACGAGCAGAGCAATTAAATAAAGAAGCAGGCGAACTGCGTGATCTTATCGAGCAGTATGATGCAATTCTTACCGCAACAGAGAAAGATTCATTAGACGATGCAGACACTGAAGAAATAAAAAGAAATATAAAAAGTTTTGAGCAAAAACATTTTTTAGGAGGTACATACGATAAGGGCCCTGCCATTCTTGGACTCTCTGCGGGTGTTGGTGGGCAAGATGCAGAAGATTGGGTTGCAATGCTTCGAGATATGTATATAGGATATGCAGAAAAACGTGACTGGAAAGTAAGAATTCTCGAAGAACGTATTGCTGACTTTCAATCGAAAACTGGACGACATCCAATACGGCACGTTACTTTTGAAATTGATGGAAAATACGCATATGGATTTTTAAAGAAAGAGGCTGGAGTTCATCGCCTTGTGCGTATTTCTCCATTTTCAGGAAAACAATTGAGACACACTTCGTTTGCACTTCTTGAGGTTTTTCCAGAAATACCCGAAATAGAAGAAAGGAACCTTGTAATTCCCGATAAAGATATTCGCTTGGAAGCATTTCGTTCGGGGGGTCCCGGAGGACAAAATGTAAATAAAGTTGAAACAGCAGTACGCCTCATTCATATTCCCACTGGACTTACCGCAGCATCTCAAGTCGAACGCTCTCAGGC
>MHJO01000014.1:3267-3696 GCA_001818015.1 Candidatus Harrisonbacteria bacterium RIFOXYD1_FULL_40_9
GATGTATTCATAGATGCCGAGCTACAATTACAAGATAACCAATGATCACATTTCATGGAGTCTCTAAAATATATAGCGATAAAACAGCAGCCCTCGATAATGTATCCTTTAAGATTTTACCGAGAGAATTCGTGTCCCTTGTGGGTCGTTCAGGCGCAGGAAAATCAACAATCATTAAGCTCTTAATAGGTGAGGATAAGCCCACTAAGGGGCGTGTAACTTTTGGTGATCTTGATGTGAGTAAATTAAGATCACGAGAATTGTCTCAGCTTCGAAGAAGAATAGGTATTATTTTTCAGGATTTCAGATTACTCCCCAGCAAAACCACACATGAAAATGTTGCTTTCGCTCTTGAGGTTGCGGGTCGCCCACAGCGAGAAATTGACGATCTTGTGCCTCAGGCGCTCGATATGGTAGGCCTTGCGCAGC
>MHJO01000014.1:3705-4068 GCA_001818015.1 Candidatus Harrisonbacteria bacterium RIFOXYD1_FULL_40_9
ATTTTCCACACGAACTTTCGGGGGGGGAGAAGCAAAGAGTTGCCATTGCACGAGCAATGGTATGCAGACCCGAAGTTGTAGTTGCCGATGAACCAACAGGAAACCTCGACCCCGAAAACTCAGAAGAAATTATCAAACTTCTTCTAAAAATTAATGAATTAGGTACTATAGTAATTCTTGCAACTCATGAAAATGAAATTGTAGATGGATTAGGGAAGCGAGTGATTAGCGTTGATAAGGGTCAAATCATTAAAGACCACGCAAAAGGAAAATATAGTATTTGAACGTGTATAATGTATTAAGTATTAAGTATAATGAAATAAGTAGTCCATTATACATAATATATTTCCCATTATACTTATC
>MHJO01000014.1:4112-5677 GCA_001818015.1 Candidatus Harrisonbacteria bacterium RIFOXYD1_FULL_40_9
AATTTTATTCGAAATGGCTGGCTTTCAACTGCTACTGTTGCGGTAATTACCCTCGCGCTTATGGTATTTAGCGGCCTTATTATATTCAATGTCATTACCGATACCGCAATGAATATCCTGAAGTCAAAAATTGATATCAGTGTTTCGTTTAAAAAAGAAGTTCCTGAAGACGATATACTGCGTGTGAAAAGAACACTTGAATGGCTTTCTGAAATTAAACAAATTGATTATATCTCTCAAGCACAAGCACTCGAAATTTTTAAAATTCGACACAAGGATGATCCTACTATCTCCCAAGCCCTTGAAGAATTAGGAGAAAATCCACTTTCAGCATCACTTAATATTAAAGCTCACAATCCTCAAAAATATGGAGCAATTGCAACATATCTCGAAAATGAATCATTAAAGCAATACATTGAAAAGGTTTCATATAGACAGAATCAAATAGTAATTGATCGCCTGGCTACGATTATTGATAACGTGAATCGCACAGGCTTTGCTCTCTCTATTATTCTCGCATTAATTGCAGGACTTGTGGCATTTAACACAATCAGAATCGCAATGTATGCAAATAGGGAAGAGATAAGCATTATGCGACTTGTAGGTGCCGCAAATAGCTTTATTCGAGGGCCGTATGTTATGGAGGGTATTATACACGGCTTTCTTGCAGGTGTTTTGAGTCTTATTTTAGTCTATCCCGTGATTATCGTGACTTCCCCCTATATTCAGGCATTTATACCAGAACTAAGCCTTAAAACGTATTTTAATGCTAATTTCGTGAGCTTTATACTATATCACCTCGTTTTTGGCATTGCGCTTGGTGCTTTTTCAAGCTTATTTGCGATTAGGAAGTATTTGAAGGGGTAAATAAACCTGGGAATATACGGAACGAATGTGTATAAGGAAAGATGGTTCGACTGTTCTTTTTGGGCCACATCCATTCATACGAGCGAGAAGGAAACGAGACGTAGCTTGAGGTTTTTCAAAAGTCTACGCAACATGTCTCGTTTCCAAGAGCCCTTTTGCTGCACAAAAACAGCGACTGGGCTCTTTATATTTTCATCACTGTCGCTTCTGGCTTTTTTCCTTCCCACTGAATTTTTGTAATCACAGAATCATTATTTTCTTTTCGTGCTTCAAGTAATTTAACGCGTAATTTCATCCCATTTTTTTCGATAAACGTAAATACTCCAGGCTCAGGATTTAATGCTTTTATTTTTCGAAAAATTATTTCGGGATCATCCCTTTTAAAATCGACAAATCCATCTTCTGTTACAAATTTTTTTGTAAACGTCGCTCGAGACTCGTCCTGTGTTGATTCCTTAATTTCTCCCTTAAGCCATAAAGGTAGATAACGCAGAACAAGTTTCGTACCTACATGAGCAAGTTTTTCTTCAAGCGAAAGTCTTGTCTCTTCGGGATCAATAGATATAGTTTCCATTTTAATTACATAGCCATGATCTACTTTTTCATCAAGCATAAATAATGCAACTCCTGTTTCTTTTTCTCCATTTAATAGTACAGATTGAATTGGTGTTGCGCCTCTATATAAGGGCAAAAGAGAC
>MHJO01000015.1:0-2451 GCA_001818015.1 Candidatus Harrisonbacteria bacterium RIFOXYD1_FULL_40_9
CTTACACCACCCATCACAACCACCTCACCGATTTTGCAGATAACATCATGAACATCAACATTTTTAAGACGCTTTCCTTGATGTGCAAGTAATTTTGCTCGGGCAAAATCAAGAAGTGCTTTAAGTGGTCCAGGACCAGAACTTCGTCCTCCCATAGTCATGAGTCGCGATCCGGCAGGACGCAATCCTGAATAATCAAACTCAACATCTTTTCCTGCATACCATGTTTTTAAGCCAAATGTTAATGCATCCCCCCAGCCTTCTTTGCTGTCTCCGATAATATACGACGGGAGTTTTTCTCCAGTTTGTCTATTGACAATAGGAAGTTGTTGCACCGTCTGACTCTCTACCGAGAAACCAACTCCTGTTCCCGACATGGACAAAAACATAATTTCTGCAAAATCTTCAATTTTTGAAGGAGCAATGTATGAACAATTATATCCACATACATTATTTTTACTTGCAGCCTTCCCCGCACTCCAAAGGAGTCTCATTGAAGGCATGACTTCTTGTTTTAAAATTCCCTCATGAATCTCCCCGTATTCTTCTTCGGTTAAACGATCGCCGAGATTTTCACGCATGAATTCAATATAGCGATCCACTGTCTCAATCCACGTCTCTCTACGATTATCATTATCGAGCCATCGCGAGTATGTTCGATAGTAAATAAACTCAGAAAGTGGGTTGCTGAAATACTTTTTACTCTCATCTACAAGCACCTTTACGTCTACAGGCACTAAGCGCTGCATCTCGCGTACCTGAGAACGTTGACTACGATACAAAATATATGCCTTTGCCGTCTTTGGAAAGTCCATCAAAATGAGCGCCTCCTCGACACTATCCTGAATCTCTTCGATGCGGGGGATATATTCACCAGGAAACTTTTTAGCTAATTCAGCTACCACCACTCCAGAAATACGCCGTGGATCAACCGATAAATTTCCTTCCTGAGTCGCTTCCATCGCGCGACTCACTGCATCAGTGATTCGATTTTGATCAAAAGAGACAACTCGACCGTCCCGCTTTTGTACGGATTGAAAAGGAATCTGTTTTGCCTCACTCATTGTGTAGTTATTTTTAAATAATGCACTACTTTACTCGACTATAAAACCTTTTGCGAAATAATTTTTTCTCACGAAAAAATTTCAGAAAAAAATCATTTTGCAAAAGGTCTGTATTACAAATTTAAATCTATTTAAGAAAACCGCAATCTGTGGAAAACTTTTTACCAAACATAAAAATTGCACAAAAGAAAAGTATGTGCTCGTATAAAAAATTCCTAAAGTTTAATGTGAGGAATTTTTTTATTTTCTCTTTTTTCTCAAAAATGCCGGTATTTCCCACGTCTTTTCGTCGGCATTAATATCAACGTGTCCTTTGCTATATGAGGCCTTTGATTTTTCAGTTTCGTTTTTTGCCATCACGTCATCGCTTTTGTCATTTTTTTCGCTGCGCTCAGGAGTGGTATGTGAGGGATATGTAGTAGATCCAAAAAGATTTGTTAATAATTGCCCATTTCGCGGCACTGCATTTGCTCCATTAAATCCTGTCGCTATAATAACTACTTTCAATTGTCCTTTTTTTAACTTTCGATCGTTGTAAATACCGCAAATAATTTTCGCGGCAGGATCTACGGCTTCTGAAATCATTTTTGCAATATTATTAAATTCAGTCATACGTAAATCTCGCGCTGCAACGCCATAAAGAACTCCCTTTGCACCTTCTACGGAAACCTCAAGCAAGGGAGAGTTTAATGCTTGACTTACTGCATTTACTGCTCGTTCTTGACCTGACGCAATACCTACCCCGACAAGAGCAGTGCCTACGTCCTGCATAATCGAACGAATATCTGCAAAATCAATATTAATAAGACCAGAAATCGCAATAAGCTCTGCAATACCAGAAACAGAATTGCGCAGTATATCATCAATCGCTGCGAATGCCTTTAGGATGGGTGTATCTTTTTGAATTAAACTAAAAATACGATCATTGGGAACTACAATAAGTGCGTCAACTTTTTCTCTTAGCTTTGCAAGTGCATCCTGAGCTACTTTCATGCGCTGAGAACCTTCAAATAGAAATGGTTTTGTAACGACACCAATAGTGAGTGCTCCTGCTTCATGCGCCACTTCTGCAACTACAGGCGATGCACCCGATCCAGTCCCTCCTCCTAATCCCGCAGTAATGAATACAAGATCGGATGCCTTCAATGATTCTGCAATTTCCGATCTATTCTCTTCGGCAGCTTGCCTCCCTATCTCAGGATTCATTCCTGTGCCAAGACCTCGAGTAAGATTTTTCCCTATATAAATTCTTTTTCTAACATCGCATGAATCAAGATCCTGTGCATCGGTATTAATCGCAATAAATTCAACACCTTTTACAAAATCCATACACATTCGGGATATTGCATTCCCACCACCGCCCCCCACACCCACTACCTTAATACTC
>MHJO01000015.1:2484-5870 GCA_001818015.1 Candidatus Harrisonbacteria bacterium RIFOXYD1_FULL_40_9
TTCTCTTTATTCATTTAAGTAGACTCAAGCCTAGTATATAGGTATTAAAGACTGCTTAAAGATATAATTCAAGCCTTAAAATAAATCACACTTACTTAAATAAAGAGCTTATGGAATAAAAATATTAAGTATGCGACGCCACCAATTTTTATAAGAAGACATTGCACTATATGGCTCCTCTATATCTTCATTACAAAGCATAAGGCCAACCACTGCCGCACACTCAGGATCAGTGAGTTCATCTTGAAGCATTGAATCGTTAATAAGAAAAGCAGATGTGTCAGGAACTCCAACTTGAGCCGGTAAACGTAGTTCTCTTTTAATAAGATCCACAAGGCCTGGCAATTTTGCTCCTCCACCACTTAATACAACACCCGCAGGAAGTCCTCCTGCCTTGCCAATTGTTTTTAGTTCGTTGTGGACAAAATCAAGAATCTCAGTAAGACGTGCCTCGATAATATCAATAATAAACTTTTGTGATACTTGTCCTTTCATTTGCTCGTCGATTTTTAGAAGATCAATTGCTGCACGACTAGAAACTTCTTTCGCCATTGCGTGGCCAAATCCTGTCTTCATTTTTTCTGCTAAATCAATTGAGGATTTAAGGCCAATCGCAATATCGTTTGTAATATGGGATGAGCCCACAGGCACAACTCCCATATGAAGCAATTTTCCTTCCTCAAATACCGATAGCGTAGTAAGTCCAAATCCGATATCGAGCGACATAGATCCTAACTCTTTTTGATTTTTTGAAAGAAGCGATCGAGCGATTGCGAGTGGCTCAAAGACAACAGAACCGACATGCCCTCCTGCCATTTCTACTGCCTTCGTAAGACTTTTAATTGTGGGTGCAAATAAATCAACAATAAAACTATCAACCTCAAGCTTCCCCCCGATCATACCCAAAGGGTCTGCAATATCTCCCACACCATCCACAATAAATTCACGAGTAAGAGTATGCACCAATACCCTATTATGAGGAATATTCACTGCACGAGCAGCTTCCAGAACGCGCAACACATCATTCTCTCCTATTTCCAAGTCAGCTCGCCCAACCGCAACACTACCCCTCGAACGATGCATCTTAAAATCAACGCTTGGAATGCCCAAAATAATATGTCTAAGCGCGGGCTTGTAAGCATTCCGGATCTCAGAAAGCACTCGTCCCACGGACTGGACTACTTCATTAAAATCTACTACTTTGCCTTTTTTGAATCCATAAGATGGCGCCTCAAAAACACCTACAATAGTTGTTTTCTCTTTTGCGCCGTTCTCTGCAACTATCGCACGAATCTTTGATGATCCTACACTAAGACCAACAAAGCTTTTTTTTGTCATTCGAGCAAACAATGGAAGAAAGTTTAATTTAGAAAAATAAGAAAAAGTTAAAAATGGAACTAAAATGCCCGAGTAATATGAAGCACATCACAGAGTATTTTTTCTTCGTATTCCATTCTCATTCTATCATCTTTTTCTACGTGATCATAACCAAGAATGTGGAGAAGTCCGTGGATGAGAAGATAGCGTACCTCGCCTTTATTTTTCCTAATATATTGAGGAGCTAAATATATTTCCCCAAGAGCAGTATAAGAATCTTTTTCTTCTTTATTTTCAGAAAGATTAAAATATGTTCTTAGTGATGAATCAATATCTTCTACCCTAAACGTAAGCACATCAGTGGGACCCTCTATGTTTCTCGTTTTTTTATTAATAGAGGACATGATCTTTGTACTTACAAGAATAACGTCAATAGACACATTCTCTTTCTTAAAATACGTAAGAAAAAAATGCGTAATTGTCTCAATTTCCTTAATAAGAGGACTCCATTGTCCACCAGTCGCCCGAACCACCACCTTATTCATACAATAACCGCCTATTTTAGCTCTCGCTTAATAATTTCCATCACAACCCCACCATCTGCTTTCCCCCTTAACTCTTTCATAACCTCCCTCATTACAAGGCCAAAATCTTTTGCTTCATACGTTCCGCTCTTAATAACATCTGTCACGATGTGTTCAATTTTTTCACGACTCAAGCTCTCTGGGAGATAGCGTTCAAGAATTGCAATCTCAAGAGTTTCTTTTTTTACTAAATCCTCTCGATTTCCTTTCTTAAAAAGCTCTATTGCTTCTTTGCGCTTTTTAACTTCACGATTCAAAATTACAAGCACATCTTCATCAATAAGTTCCGAAGCTTCTCCCTTCCCCCTTTTTTCGATTTCTTTATTCTTGAATGCGGTCTTTACGAGACGCAAAACATCCACTACATCGCTTTCCCCACTCTTTAATGCAAGAATAAGATCTTCCTCGATTTTTTTAATAAGTGCCATATATTATTTATATCAAGAAAACAGGCCGATTAATATCGGCTCTGTCTTATATTATTACATTGTTCCAGATCGTCGTGCTTGCTCGATTTGTCGTTCTTGTTTGTCTTTGTATAATGCAGAAAGCCTACGCGCACGTTTATTATTTTTGCGAAGATGAAACCTGCGCTTTTTTGCTTCTTTTAAAACGCCCGATTGCTGCATTATTTTCGAGAATCTATAAAGCATTGAGCTCGCAGACTCTCCTTCGCGTTTTCTTACGTTCATTGCCATAATAGTAGATTTGTTGTATTTATTGACTTATTCTAATCTTTTTCGCGATATTATGCAATCCCTCTTCGTATGGTGACGAGTTTTGAATAATTGAATGAATTGACCGTCCTCCGTCCCCTAAATAGCGCGGAATAACATGAATATGAAGGTGATCAACGACTTGCCCTGCATCTTTCCCGTGATTAATACCAATAGTAAAACCATGCGGCGAGAGTACCTTCATTAATTGCTCAGTAATTTTTTTCACCGCAGAAAATAATGGAGTAATTTCATCTTCCTTAAGAGTAATAATATTTTCATAATGAATCTTGGGAATCACAAGCGTATGTCCTAAGGAAAGTGGATGAATATCAAGAAAGGCCATCGCTGCGTCATTTTCATAAACAATAACATCAGATGGCAATCCCTTGCGCGCTATTTTACAAAATAGACAATCCATATATTATACGCGAGCTCCAAGCTTTTTATGCAAACGCTCAGTCAAACTTTTAAGCGCGATTGCCTCCTGTGCCCCCGTTTTCATATCTCTCAAAATCACAGAATCCTCAAATGCCTCTTTTTGTCCAAAAATTAAAGCCCACTCGATACGCTCTTTGTCTGCGAGTCGAAGTTGCGCCTTAAGCGACTCCTTGCCTAACGCTTCCATAACATTAAACCCCGCATCAATCAATGCATCAATAATAGGCAAACTTTTCTTTTTTGCAGTCTCTCCTATATATACAAAAAATATGCGTTTCTTTCGCAAGGGCTTAGGGATAATCTCGTATTTTTTCAATAACTCAATCAC
>MHJO01000015.1:5957-11511 GCA_001818015.1 Candidatus Harrisonbacteria bacterium RIFOXYD1_FULL_40_9
AAGAGCAAGTTTCGAAGATGCACGAGAGACTACCTCTTCTTCGTGCTTTTCTGCTTCTTTTTGCTTAAGAGCTCCATCAGCAAAAATCTCAAAAACGGTTCGATTATAATAATCGAGTCCACGAACCAAAAAATGATTCAAACGGTAAGGAATTTTCATTTCCTCGATAAATTCCAGCACTTGCTTGAAGTGTATATTACATGACTTACATAAATGATCCAGAATACTTGGAGCTTCGTTACGCAACGCCAGGCATTTTTCTTCCTTGCAGTCAAGTAAGCGCAAAGGATTAAGAGCAAGTCTGCGCTCGCAATCTTCGCACATCTTCCCTTTTTTTTCTTTGTAGTATGCGATAAGTTTCCGTTTGTAATTAAGTCGGCACGCTTTACAACCCAAAGAATTGATTTCGGTAACAATGTTTTTAATACCAAGTCCTCGAAGAAGCCTATTTATAAGCACTATAATTTGAGCATCGTAAATGGGATCGGATTCCCCTCCAATAACTTCAAACCCAACTTGATGAAATTGGCGCAAGCGACCAGCTTGTGGCTGTTCATAGCGGAACATTGGGCCCATATAAAATGCCTTCAATGGCTGAGGCAAGTGATCAAGACCATGCTCAATATATGCCCTCACTAAAGGAGATGTTCCTTCGGGCCTAAGCACAAGGGTTGCGTTGTCTTTTGTCTTCACAAAGAACATTTGCTTCTCGACAACATCGCTTGTTTCCCCTAGTGTACGTTCAAAAATATCCGAAGATTCAAGAATTGGTGTATCAATCCGAGAAAAAGAATACGCCTGAGAAATATCATTCACTTTTTTGTGTATTTCATCCCAATACACTCTTTCATCAAATAAAATATCACGCATCCCCTTAGGAGCTTTTAGAATCTGCTTTTTCGAATCACTCTTTGACATATCCATACACTAAACTCTACTACTCTTCATATCACGTTTTTAATAAATATCCAATTTCGTAGGTGGCCAAAGTCTTACCCTTACAAGCCCAATAAGATTATCCTCGGGTAATGCGCCCCAAAATCGAGAATCAGCGCTATGCAACCGATTATCTCCAAGAACAAAATATTGATCCTGGCCTAACTCCATATTCACACGTCCTGAAGTAATCTCGGTATTCACAAGATATGTCTCGTCGAGTACTAATCCTTGCGGATTTTCTGCATTTACGATCGTAACACTGCCATTATTGATCAATACCCGTTCACCAGGAAGGCCGATAATGCGTTTTATATAAAAGATTTTTTTATCATCAAGGTATCTAAAAACTACCACTTCGCCACGTGTGGGTGTACGAAAACGATACGTCATTTCATCAACAATCACATAATCCCCATTTGAAAAATTAGGCTCCATACTTGCGCCATGCACTAAGAAGGGTTGCGCAAGAAACGTACGAATAATAAAAACAGTTACGACTGCAACCATTGCTACTTCTATTGTTTCCCATGCGGCGGAAATAAACTTCTTCATGTAAGCTATTATATCAATCCACTCATCTAAATCAATGAAGAATTTGTATCTTTTTAAAAGAAGGTTATTCTAATGAAGAACACATGAAATACATTCTCGGCATTGGGAATCCACAACCAGAGCATGAATTCACCTATCACAACATAGGAATATTAGCCGTGAACGCATTCGCAGAGACACTTACTCATTCCAACTGGAAGAAGGTGCACGAATTTATGTATCAAGAACACAAAGATTTAGTATTTATTAAATCTCTTTCTTATATGAATAATTCAGGAAATGCAGCAAAGGAACTAATACACTACTTTAACGCACGCCCAGAAACACTACTTATCACGCACGATGATGCAGATATTTTCTTAGGAAAGTACAAGGTTACCCACGGAGGCCGTTCCGGAGGCCATAATGGCATAGAATCTATTATTCATGCCCTAGGAACAAATAATTTTTGGAGATTAAAGATAGGAATTCGTGACGAAAAAGAAATGGAACGAAAGAAAGCCGACGAAATTGTTTTAGAACCCATAAATAAAGATCATCTTAAAATCCTTGAATCAGTATTTACTGATTCATGGAACGCGCTTAAAAATTCCTTCCTCAAGAGCTAGGCATCTCAAGCTCAAAACTCATTTCAAAGCGCCATTTTCCATCGCTCCCCTGAATAACACTCTGAAGCGGCAGCTCCACTCCTTTAAAAAACGTACTTTTTTCAATAATATTTTTGAACTCCACTACACTTTCCTGACTATCACTGACTCCAGTGATATGAATTCCTTTATCTCCAAGACCATCAATGGCAATGGTTTGTAAAGTCGTCTTCCCTGCAGTAATTCCCAAAAATGCCTCAAGTATAGAAGATCTCATTTCAATCTGAGATTCAAGCGATCCTATAAGCTTTACGAGATTATTAAAACGCTCTGCGTTTGATTCAAGATCATTAAGATTACTGGGATCTTTCTCTTGACTTAACGCACTAAGTTCTTGTTCTGTGCTAAGAAGCTCTCTGTGAATCAATACATATCCTCCCACGAACATCACTATTAATATAAGTAACGATCCCCACATAATTTTACGCCAAAATCGAAGACTCACGAGTATCTTCATGCGATAGAAAGAATTGGTGTTTTTCGATATTGCAAGATTAATTTCATTATCAGCGCTCCTTGGCTTATTAGCTCTAAAAAACGCTCCCAATACCGCCCACCAATCAGGCGGGACCTTAGGAAATTGAGGCAATGCCATATATTGAAGAGGAATATCCATCCTTTCCTTGATTCGTGCGTCCACATTCTTATATTCACTACTATTTACAAAAATAAGTTTTGCGGGTTTTGAACCAAAACGACTGCTATAAAAATTGACAATCTTCTGGACTTCTTCAAGAATTGCATTTTCTATGAGGTCTTTATTTGTATCACGAACACCTTCGGTAAGCATATTCCACCTCAAGAAATGGTCGAAGTATGGATGACCATTATCTATGATAAAAAGACTTAAACCTTCATTCCATAATTTAACCACTACATACGCCTCACTCTCTGCAAGATTTGTATGCTTTTCTCGTATGAGACGAGCATATGCAAGAGCCTGAAACCCCACCACCATCACTTCGAATCCCGCCCCGTTTAAAGCCTCAATAAGAGCATCAACAATGTTCTTTTCAAGAAATGCGGCGAGAATTTCCCGCTCTCCCGAAGGATATACTTTCGCAACCTGCCATGAACCATACCCCCTCCCTTCTTCAAATGGAGAAATAACTTTCATATTAAGCTCAACTGCATTCTCCAAATCATTTTCATCAAGGAATGGGAGGCGAAATAATTGCGTATAAAGATTTGTGCCCGCAAGCATCACAATGACATGTATAGTGCCCCTCAATAAAGGATCTGCCTCGTGCCGTAATTGTATCAATGCCTTCTTAAAAGCCTCCTCATTTTTTATTGTTCCCCCCTCAATGATTCCACTTGGAAGCCTTAGAGACACGGGTGCAAAATTATGACGACCTCCTTTATGATGGACGAGCTTTAATCCATGATCACTAATCTCAAGCGCATCAATTGGAGGCGAGGGACTAAGAAGCTCGATTACATTTCTAAAATTAAAAAGTGGAAGTTTCATAATATTACGCATCTAAAACGGAACCTCGACTACTGACTCAATCTGCACTACCCCCGCTACTTTCTCAACATTCACGATTGCTTCAAGTTTTCTATTACGAGTAATCCCTTGACCTATAGATACTACACGCACTTTCTCCTCTGAATAACCAGCCGGATCTTGATCAACAGTAATTTCGGCACTCACTGATCCACCTAAAGAAAGTTCGTATGTACCTGAAAAATTCTTATTAGCCGAAAGTTTAATTAATGCGTCTTGAATTCCTGAACGCGCAGCTTCTAATGCTTCCGCAGAGAGACGAGTGCCATACACCGAATTATTAAAAAAGAAAACAAGTAATGTTCCCGCAAGTACAATTTCAATCATAATTCCACCCACAAGCACAATTGTAGGCAATGCCGCTTGCCCTCTTATTAACTTCTTGTTGCTTTTTAATTGCTTTCTCATGGGCTCCAGTTAATAAACACATCATCAATACGAGGAGAATTAATAACTAAAGGATCTGATGCAATAAGAATTAAATATTTAAAATAGCGGTAGTTATTATGATAACTCCTATTTATTGCCATAGATATTCCAGAGCCTGCTGACTGATAAAATGTTGACCCTGTGCCATCGGGACCTCTGTATACCCACGGCCCCGTAGGACTATCAGCTGAAGCAATTTGAAATGCGACACGCCCTCCAGTTGGTAAAAATCCATACCAAAAAATACTATTTAACGTTGAGGATGTTCGTGTATCGAATACTGAGGATTCAAGAGTAGCGCTAAGTCCCCCGGGTCTCCATGATGTCTGAACTTTATAACTCGAATTCGTACAGCTTCCCGGGATATTACCGCATCCAAAACTAATCCATCCCACAACATCGTTCCACGCCCATCCTCCAAAATTCCCATTCGCATCAATAGTAACTTGATATACCGATGAAAGACAATTATCGACAGTTACTCGACAATCAAAACTGATCCACCCTATCTCATCATTCCATGCCCACCCCGAAAGGTTACCCGCACCATCATTAGTAACTCCAAAATTACTCGACCCGCATATATTTCCATTAGGAGAACTATCGCAATGAAGCGCAATATAGCCCACCGAACTCGTTGCGTATCCCTGAAGTTTACCCGCAAGAACATTTACATTTCCCGTAGAGTAGAAATCTATCCACCCAATTACGTCATTCCATGCCCATCTATTAGAAAAATCAATATTCGTCGTTCCGCTTGCATAAGGAGCTTCGTATCGAAAACCATTCACAAGTAATCCAGAACCCCCATCCGGATTTTCGACAAGAACATCAACTATCCCTGCTCCATGAGAAGGAGTTATGGCAGAGAGCATTGTGGGCGATACAAACACAACATCACTAGAATATACTCCACCAAATTTTACCGTAGGTGTTTGGAAAAAATTCGATCCCTCAATAGTTACTGATGTACCACCATCAGTTGATCCGAAATTAGGATTCACAACAGTTACCGTAAGAGGATCATCAATATATCTGAAGCCATTTGCAAGCGTTCCCGACTCCCCATTAGGATTCACAACAGTTATATCAACATACTGAGCACTATGAGGAGGTGTAGTGCCTGTAAGATTATTTTGATTTTCAAAAAAAACCGAACTTAAGGGATTCCCCCCAGCATATATTTTTGGAGGCACAATCTGCTCAGGTCCCAGAGTAATTGAAGGCGTCGTGGCTGGCGTTTTTCTAATAAATATGGTGTCCGCATACCATCCCGGTGTGTTGTTATTGCTTCTATCGACAGTATCAAAACTAAATCTTATCTTCACATTACTTCCTGAATATGAAGCAAGGGAAATGCTCCGCGAAGTCCAATTCCATTGACCACTGTAAAGAGAGATTTGGCTCCAATTATCCCCACCATCAGTAGAAATAGAAATAGTTTCTCTATCAGAACTTGGATTAGTCACGAAACCTG
>MHJO01000015.1:11567-11831 GCA_001818015.1 Candidatus Harrisonbacteria bacterium RIFOXYD1_FULL_40_9
AATGATGGGGAAATAATATCGCCAAAGTTGCGAGCGCCAGTGTCATAATCAGCACATCCGGCGTTTGAGTAACCCCAGCTATAACTTCCCGCATTCGCGTAGCATGTTTTTCTTTCCCATAAGGTTGTCTCGGTCCATGAAGAGGCAACTTCGGCATCTTCGTATAAAATAAATACATTCTGAGGATTACTAAGCGAAGTATATGCGGGATATCCATAATTAATATAAATTTGCTTAAAACCAGAAGGCACAACGGGAACTTTA
>MHJO01000015.1:11864-12389 GCA_001818015.1 Candidatus Harrisonbacteria bacterium RIFOXYD1_FULL_40_9
CTTTCAATCCAATAATTAAGAAGCGTAGTTTCGTCGGTATCAAAGACCCGAACATCTCCGCAATCCGTCCGCATCTTACCGGCTACAATAAGTTGCGCAGTATCAAAAATCACAAGTAATTGATAGTCAGAAATCTGAACTCCACCATTGCTAATGATAATCGGTTTTCTGTATGCGGTCCCAAAATTAAACCCCTTTACCGTAACCTGCGCACCTCCACGCACCGATCCCGAACTTGGACTCACTGAATTCACTATGGGAGCAATTGCAAAAGCAGCACTATCTATAAATATAAATGCAGTTATGACAAAGACAATAAAATGACTTAGAAGTTTTTTGTTCATAAATTAAGCTGTATTGAGCCAGGATTAGAAGTAGTATCTATTGCTGACGAAGCAGCTCCATAGCGATGAGTGCCGCGATCACTCCTAAATGGACCTATCGCACCGCCTCCACCCGACCAATCAGTTTGTCCAAATGAAAAATTCTTCCATCGAGTGATAAATTTATTGAGAGTTATGAATG
>MHJO01000015.1:12415-14817 GCA_001818015.1 Candidatus Harrisonbacteria bacterium RIFOXYD1_FULL_40_9
ACCTTCACGGTGATTTTCTGCGTAGAAGGGTCGTTAATTCCTCCACCTCCTTCAGAAATTACATTATTCATTCCATCACGTGAGACATTATTTATTGAAAAACTACGAACATAAGAAATTCCATCTTTTATAATTGTTTCGCTTCCCGGAAGAATTGAAAAGCTTGTACTCGACTCTGTAAGATAATATAAAATGTCGTCTCCTTTTATGGGGATATTATAGAGCACAAGCCATCGAGCCTCTCCGATGGAAGCCACATTATCGAGCAACTCTTGAGCAAGTGGGGCAGCAATTGCGTGGTGCTTAGTCACCACCTTAGAACGGAGCATAAAATTAACTGATACAGTCGCCACTCCCAAAAGAAGAGCCCCAGTTGCAATAGCGATCATTACTTCAAGCAATGACTGCCCGCACTCGTCGTCTACACAAAAGACAGAATCCCCCATATTTAAAATTATACATCATTTCACGAGAGCCCATATTGGGATTTTCCACATATCACATTTAATTCCCTTACTGCACAGCGCTTATACTTATAATACCCGTAGAACTTACATTGATTTCTATTATTTTCCCATTAAACGCATTCTCTATGATTACTTTTTCTGACGACGTGGGTTTTCCCGAAAGAGTATTAAATACGATATCGAGAGCTTGTGTGGATGTGGGAATAAGAAAACGTAATGATTTATCGAGATTAGTCCTTCCAAAGGATGCAGAACTTTGATACTCACTTCCTCGAAATAATACAAAAAAAACATCAGATGCGCTTATATTATCAAAATGCACTCCCCACTTACTTCGTTCGTCCTGCGTAATAGAGCGCTCTTTTGCATATTCTAGTTGATTCATGATTTCTTGAGCTTCGAGAATAAGTTTCTTATTTTGATAATAAGATATGAGCTTCATTGCAAACGTCATTCCAATCCCCACAAGTGCCATAACTATAATAATTTCCACCATCGTGAAACCCTTATTCTTTTCCCAAAGTAGAATTTTCATCTGTTTTAAAGTGTTCCTGCAAGTTGATAAATAGGCACAAGAATAGCGAGTGCGATACCTCCAATGACAGTACCAATAAACATAAGAAGCACTGGTTCAATAATCGAGACAAGAATCCCCACTGTCGCAAGTACGTCTTCTTCGTAAAAATTTGCAAGCGTGACTAATATAGAATCTAAATGCCCTGCTTTCTCTGAAATCGCAATGAGATTTGAAACAGTGCGTGGAAAATAAGGCTCTCGCTTGAAGGCGTCACCTATCGTAAGGCCTTTTGTAATTCCATCACGAGTTACCCTTTTTAATACTCCCTTTAGATCTTCGTTACCTACCACATCAGCAGTAATTTCAAGAGAATCGACGATAGAAATACCCGCCTTCATAAGTGATGAGAGTGTTGTTGCAAAGCGCTGAATGGCGATCTTTTTAATAAGAGTGCCAACAATAGGAACCTTCGTAATCATTCTCCAAAATAGTGCGGCCCCTACTTTTGTGTGCCTCAAAAAAAGCCATAACAAGATCATTCCTCCAAATAATAAACCATACACGAGTAATACATGATCCCCTAGAAATAAACTTACCGTAAATACAATCTTTGAAAATAATGGGGGCTCAATGTTGCCGTTTGAAAAACTTGCCGCAATACGTGGAAGCACAAAGGTAATAAGAAATGTCACTACAAAGAACGACATCACAACAAGAAGCATTGGATAGACAAGCGCTGATCGCACTTGACGCGACAATGACTTTTCCTTCTCAAGAGACACACTCAAGTCCTCAAGTGTCTTTTCAAGAGTTCCCGAGGCCTCTCCTGCTTTTAAGAGATTAATAAATACCTCGGAAAAAAGCTTTGGATGTTCCGCAAAAGCCGAATAGAAAGCTTGTCCTTTTTCTAAATTACTGCGTACTTTTAATAAAAATGACTTAAGCGCAGGCTTTTCGAAATCTTCAATAAGAATCTCGACTGCTTCAAATAGGTTTGTACCTACCCGAAGCATAAGCGCAAGATATTTCGTAAGGAAAATTTTATCTTCAAGCGTTACTCCCTTTCCCCAAAATTTAAAACTTGCGATCGTGAGTCGTTGTTTTAAAATTTTTACTGATACCGGCCTTAAACCTCGACCGGCTAAGTTTTCAAGAACTTCCTTCAAATTTTGAGCTTCAAGATCACCTTCAGTAACTCCTTGATCAGATCTATAAGCAATGTAATGGAATTGCATAATTATTCTCTGATTACTCTTAATACTTCTTCAATAGTGGTAAAACCTCGTTCCACTTTACGAAGTCCATCTTCAAAAAGAGTCACCATTCCTTCTTCGCGCGCAACCTTCCTTAATTCATCAAGTGAGAAATCGGGTTTCAAAATAGTCCTCCTTACAACCTCACTAATATTCATAATTTCA
>MHJO01000015.1:14870-15453 GCA_001818015.1 Candidatus Harrisonbacteria bacterium RIFOXYD1_FULL_40_9
TCCCCTATATAAGCGCTTCGGAAGATGCATCTTTTCTTTCGCAACCTTAGCGTTATTCATTTGTCGCTCAAGCGCCGCAAGCACTTGTTGATCAGGTTCATATGACTCAATACACCCATTGTGAATTTTACGCACAAGACGCTGGGCAATCACCACATTTACAACCGCTGCGATCAAGAAGGGTTCGATATTCATATCAATAAGACGTGGGATCGAAGTCGGAGCATCATTTGTGTGAAGCGAGGAAAGGACGAGATGTCCCGTAAGCGCAGACTGAGCCGCGATTGAAGCAGTCTCTTCATCTCGAATTTCACCAACCATAATAATATTGGGATCTTGACGCAGAATCGCACGAAGTCCATTTGCAAACGTTACTCCTGCCTGAGGATTAATCTGGGTCTGATTTATATATTTAATGTCATACTCAATTGGGTCCTCAACGGTGACAATGTTCACTTCTGGTTTATTTAAAATACTGAGAACTGAGTACATCGTAGTTGTTTTACCCGAGCCCGTAGGACCAGTCACAAGAATCATTCCGTATGTCTTTTTAATATTATCTTTTAAAATTACTACCCCTTCA
>MHJO01000015.1:15488-16271 GCA_001818015.1 Candidatus Harrisonbacteria bacterium RIFOXYD1_FULL_40_9
TGCAGCAGCGGTAAGTAAACGCATTTCAACCTTTTCTCCATAAAATGTAGAAATAATGGACACACGAATATCAAGCATATCCCCTCCGATTCGATGCCGGAATCTTCCATCCTGCGGTCGCAAATGTTCGTCAATCTTCATTGATCCAAGAAGCTTCACGCGGGCAAGAATAGCTTGATACACCACTCTCGGCATTCTAATGATTTCGTGAAGAATACCATCAATTCTAAAACGCACCATTACCGCATCATCAAGAATTTCTATGTGGATATCAGATGCACGAGACGATATCGCATACGAAACTAAATTATCCACAATAGTCACAATGGGAATTGCGCCTGCAGCTTCTGAAATACCTTTTTCATCAAGTTTAATAAGAAGAGATGCCCTAATATTCTCTTCTATGAGTTTTTTAAAATCCGTAACTTGTTTTTTTCCATAAAGAGAAAATCCATAGTTTAAATCAAGGTCGGTTGCAAGATAAGGCTTTACACGTTTTTCAATACGATGCTCTAAAAATTCAATTGTCGTAAGATCATTGGGGTCTTCCATTGCAACTTGAATTCTTCCATCTTCTTCTTTTCCAAATATAATAACCCGCTTTCTATGCGCCACTTCAGGGGTAATGAGATTCAAAAATTCTTCTTCTATTTGACGCCCCGCAAGATTTGCAAGTGGCACACGAAGATATACAGCAAGAAAACGATTAAAATAATCATTTGTCATCACGTTCCGACTCACAAGAAATCCTCCTAAATTTTGCCCAAGACGCTCTGCCTCTTT
>MHJO01000016.1 GCA_001818015.1 Candidatus Harrisonbacteria bacterium RIFOXYD1_FULL_40_9
AAAGGGTTTTGGCGAAAATCAAAGCGCGATTTTGGCTTCCGCAAAATCGCTCCATATTCTTAATTCCGAACAAGTTATTTCTGGTGCCCAGGAGAGGATTCGAACCTCCAAGCCGTTGAAGGCGCTACCACCTCAAGGTAGTGCGGTTGCCAGTTTCGCCACCTGGGCATAACTTATTAAACTTTCGTTAATTGAAGAGCTCTCTCTACCTTTAATCTTTTTCTCGATAAAGAGATAGCACTATCATAATACAATTTGGGTAGTAATTTCAATGAGTCCTGCTTTGCATAGCGTAAGTTATATACAGGATTATTAATACTCTTCACTACATGTCCTTTTATTCCCAAAATATCAAAGAGTCTTTCTTGTAACCATATAATATGAGCTTTACTTGCCGATAGGAATACTGTATAGCACATGAAGCTATTTTTCCATCGAGAATCCCAATAAGAATAAAATGTACCATCTCCATCGAAGTGTCCTCTTAGAAAATCTAAAAAGTATTTATCGGGAATAAGGAGTTTAGACAAAGTTTTCGATTTATTGGGCATTAAGCCGATTCCGAGAAGAAAGCGATAAAAATTCACATCTCCAATTTGTATTCGCGGAACTTTCTTACCTGAAAAACCAGAAGTCTTATAACCTATTTTTGCTTCTACCCCAACACATTTCATAAAGTTTGTAAGCTGTTCTTCATCTTTTGAGGTTAAATCAATATGCCTTCCGTCAGGAGATAAATTTCCATCAGTAGCCAACAAACCTATCGCGTAAGAAAATTGAGGAGACCATTCAGTTTTTATCCTTTCCATCATTATATATTAATTATAGCTCAAGTGTAAGCGTATGCCATACACAAACAAATAATCTCGACAAGTCGAGATTATGCTCCGGCGCCCAACTTCTGTAACTTCTGACGAATCTTCTTTGGTGACAATTCACGAATATAGTAAAGCTTTGCCTTCCGCACTTTATGCGGCGAACTCAAAACCTCCACGCGATCAATAGTCGGAGCATAAAGAGGAAATACTTTTTCCACCCCCACTCCTAAGATAGTGGCGCGCACAGTAAATGTTCCACCCTGCTCTTTTCCATGCTTACGAGCAAGCACAAGTCCATCAAAAGAACTCACGCGAGTTTTATCGCCTTCATGGAGTGTTTCCCATACACGAACTTTCGCGCCAGGCTTAATTTCTTCCATTATCTCAGCAGAAATCATATTCAATCATAATACCTATATTTTAAAATCCGTCAACGGACGGATGAACAAGGAATATGGAGTTTAGAATATAGATGCGAATACATCCATTCCATATTTCAAAATTCTAATGAAGTTTTTCGTCAATAAATTTTTTTAATTCCTCCGGCATATCTGCACTTATATGCACTCGCTCTCCGTTTTTGAGCGTAAACTCAAGTGACTCCGCGTGAAGAAAAAGATGAGGTACGCCAAGTTTTTTTCCTACATCAATATGCTTTTTTGACCCATAAAGAATATCGCCGAGAATAGGATGACCGATCGAAGCACAATGAACTCGTATTTGATGAGTTCTTCCTGTTTTTGGAGACACATGAAGTAATGTAAATTCTTCTCTAGAATCAGTGCTCTTGTAGTAATGTACGACTCGATAATGCGTGACCGCGTCTTTTATCATTTTTGTTGCCCGCACACTTCGCTTCAAAGTTCCGCTCAAAATTCCGAAAGGCTTATCAATAATCCCTTCACGCGACGCTACGTGACCCCACACAAGGGCGCTATATGTTTTCTTAATTGCACGTGTCTGAAAAAGATTTTTTAAAAAAAAGAATGTTTCCTGATTTTTTGCAATTACCATAAGACCCGATGTTTCTTTATCGAGCCTATGAACCATTCCCGGGCGATGTTTATTCTCACCTACTCCCTCAATATAAGGAAATTGTTCGAGAATCCACGAAGTAACTGTAGGCTCATGCGAAAGTTTATGAGGATGCACCAAGAGCCCGGACGGCTTATTGATTACTATCACGTCATTGTTTTCGTAGACAATACAAGGAACTTTGTTCATATGAGATTGATTGAATACTATGTATATTCATTATCTGTCGGAGAGCCGGGATTTGAACCCGAACTAAATCCTCCCGAAGGACTCGTGCTGCCATTACACTACTCTCCGAATATTATCATTATTTTACCCAATATTTCTTCTTTATTTCTTCTTCCATACCTCCTTCAAATTCTTCTTTCGTCTCTTTTGCTTTTAATGCCCGCACTTTAAGCTCTTCTTCTTTTTCTTTGCCGAGCTCCTCAATTCTACGCATAAGCGTTTCTTTCGTATTATAAGAAGGATTCTCGATGACTTCCTCAAGAAGAATGGATAAAATATATCCCACACGAGGAGAAGGCTCTATGCGAAGCGCACTCATTACATCTTCTCCACGCACTGCAAGCATTTTTGGACTCACTGGATCACGCTTCACTTTTTCGATCATAAATAGCAAATGGCGAAGCTTATAGGGCACTGCCTTTGGAACTCCCGAGCCGATACGATCCGCTTCTCGCACCTTAATAAGATCATCTACATTCTCTGGCCCAACACGCGCAAGAAAACGCCTCACTCCTGCAGGAGTCACTTCATCCACATTGTAATAAAAAAGATGATACCGCACTAAATGAGAAACTTGATCCACGAAACCTCGCGGAAACCGAAGCCTATCAAGAGCTTTAAATGCTTGACGCGCTCCCACTATTTCGTGACCATAAAAAGTTGAATCATTGCCTTCGCCTCGCTTTGTCTTTGGCTTTCCTACGTCATGTAAAAGCGATGCCATACGTACATGCAATGAATAATTCTTCGATACTGTATATTCAAGCGCACGCACATTATGCTCGAATACGGTATAAATATGGTGTTTATTTTGAGATACACCCACACCCTCACACAACTCAGGGAGAATGTATTTTAAAAGTCCCAGCTCTTGCATGAGATTAATTCCTTGATGCGCACGAGATGTCATTATTAACTTTGTGAACTCATCACGAATTCTTTCTTCCGCAATTTTGCTCAAAAGCGATGCATGGGTGCGAATCGCAGACATTGTCTCTTTCTCAATGAAAAAACCAAGCTGAGTCGCAAGACGCACTGCGCGCATAAGCCGAAGCGCATCTTCCTTAAATCGTTCCTCTGGATTTCCCACCGCACGAATCATTTTCTCTCCCAAATCTCTTGCGCCAAAAAAAGGATCAATAATTTCTGCATCTTCTCCAAGATCGAAAGCCATTGCGTTTACGGTAAAATCTCGACGAGATAAATCTTCTTCGATACGCCCAATAAAACGAACGTCGCTCGGATGACGCGCATCGCTATAACTTCCTTCCACGCGGAATGTGGTCACTTGTATAATCCGAAGAGATTGATCTTCGTTTTCAGTTTTTACGCCCACTGTTCCAAATTGATTTTCATACACGCTTTCAGGAAAAATTTCCTGAATTTTTTCCGGACGAGCGTCTGTTGCAATATCCCAATCATTAGGAGCTTCCTTTAATAAAAGATCACGAAGACAGCCACCAACAAGATACGCCTTAAAACCATGCCCTAAGAGCTTTTCTGCAATAGATTGTACTTCTTTCGGCACTTTCATCTCCGTAAATATAGCATAAAAACCTCTCGTGTCTGAGAGGTTTTTATTACTTTTATTTCTTTCCTGTCTTTATAATTTCATCAATCACTCCATAATCTTTCGCCTCCTGAGCAGAAAGATAGAAATCTCGATCGGTATCCTTATCAATTTTACTCATTGACTGCCCCGTATGCTTTGAAAGAATAGTGTTTAATCTTTCCTTAATCTTAATAATGTGCCTCGCGGTAATTTCAACCTCAACTGCCTGCCCCTCTGCCCCACCCATGACTTGGTGAAGAAGAATTTCTGAATTCGGCAATGTATAACGCTTGCCTTTTGCACCTGCCGCGAGAAGCACTGCACCCATCGAGGCTGCCATTCCTACACAAATGGTGCGAATATCACACTTCACGTATTGCATAGTGTCATAAATTGCAAGGCCTGCAGTCACTGAGCCACCGGGAGTATTTAAATAAAATTCGATATCCTTTTTCGGATCTTCATGCTCCAAGAAAAGAAGCTGTGCGATTACCGTGTTCGCAACTCCATCAGTTACGGGACCTCCTAAAAATACTATACGCTCCTTCAAAAGACGTGAGTATATATCATACGCACGCTCTCCAAATTGCGATTTTTCTATAACGGTTGGAATAAGATTCATAATGAAATATTATAATTGTTTTCTACGACTTTGTAAATATCCTTCTTTTATAAGAAAGGAATCATAAGGAGTGCCACAATATTAATGACCTTAATCAAGGGATTAATGGCGGGACCCGCAGTATCTTTGTAGGGATCACCAACGGTATCTCCTGTTACGGCTGCCTGATGAGCGGGACTTCCCTTTCCGCCAAAATTTCCTCCTTCTATGTATTTCTTTGCATTATCCCACGCAGCGCCGCCCGCAGTCATTGAAACTGCCACAAAGAAACCAGAAATAATGGAACCAATAAGAAAGCCTCCAAGCGCCTCACGTCCCAAAAGAAATCCAACAAGAAGCACAAATAGAATTGGCAAAAGCGCGGGGATAATCATTTCCTTAAGCGCTGCGCGAGTAACGATATCAACTGCTCGTCCATAATCAGGCTTATTCTTATACTCCATTATTCCCGGAATTTCTCTAAATTGCCGCCTCACTTCTTCGACTACTGCACCCGCAGTCTTTCCAACTGCCTTCATAGTGATTGAAGAGAAAAGATACGGAAGTGCTGCCCCCAAGAATAATCCTATAACTACATAGGGATTAGTAAGTTCAAATACGGTATCTTTACCGAAACGAATCAATTCTTCGGCATATCCCGCAAAAAGCACGAGCGCCGCAAGTCCTGCGGAAGCAATGGCATATCCTTTTGTAATTGCTTTTGTAGTATTTCCCACCGCATCAAGCGCGTCGGTAATTTTCCGCACTGATTCAGGAGCTCCACTCATTTCTGCGATACCACCCGCATTGTCGGTGATGGGACCAAATGAATCTATTGCGATAATAATACCTGCCACAGAAAGCATCGAGACTGCGGCGATCGCAACGCCGTAAAGACCTGCAAGTAAGAAACTACAAAGCATACCTGCGCCAACAATAATTACAGGAAGCGCTGTAGATTCGAGCCCCACAGAAAGCCCCATAATGATATTCGTTCCATGTCCTGATGCTGATGCGCGCGCGATCGACTGAACAGGACGAAATCTCTTCGCGGTATAATAGTCGGTTGCAAGCACCATAAGCACAGTAACAAGTAGACCGATAAGTGCGCTGCCATATATTTCATACACAGAATATGGTGCTCGAAACGCCTCAGGCAATGCGACTATATTCCATACATTTGTCGGAGAAAAATAGATATAGCTTGCAAAATAGAAAAGCCCTGCCGCAACAACAAGAGATGCCGCCATGCCTTTATATAACGCTCCCATAATTGATTGAGATTTCGAAAGTCGTACAAAAAATGTACCTACGATAGATGCAATAATCGCAAGACCCCCCAATACAAGAGGAAATGTCACCCAAAGAGCTCCGAGTCCCAATAACGAACCCAAAAGCAGTGCCGCAGTAAGAGTGACTGCGTATGTTTCAAAAAGATCTGCAGCCATTCCTGCGCAATCTCCCACGTTGTCTCCCACATTATCAGCAATTACCCCTGGATTACGAGGATCATCCTCGGGGATTCCTGCTTCAATTTTTCCCACCAAATCAGTTCCCACATCGGCAGCTTTTGTAAAAATTCCTCCTCCTAAGCGAGCAAATATAGAAATTAAACTTGCGCCAAAACCAAATCCTATAAGTGATTGAATATCATTAGTGAGCGTGTAGAGGAGCGCGATGAAAAGAAGTGAAAATGTTACCACAAGAAAACCAGTCACTGATCCTGCACGAAAGGCAAGCGTAAGCGCAGAGCGAAGTCCTCCTTCTGCGGCTTTTGCAGTTTTTGAATTCGAACGAACCGCAACCATCATTCCTACATATCCCGCAAGCGCTGAAGTGAGAGCACCCACAAGAAATCCAAGAGTAATAATTGGTCCAAGTGAAAAATAAAGCGCAATTCCAAGAATGATCGCAACAATCGCCACTGATTTATTCTGACGATATAGATATGCCCGTGATCCTTCTCGAATTGCATGAGAAATTGCGATCATCTTTTCATTTCCCATCGGTTGTTTCTTAAGCCACCACATTACAAGCCCAGAATAAAGCGTGGCGAGCACCACAGGACCATATGGCGTAAAAAACGTGTAGGATATAAATTGAGATACTATGTTCATTGTGTGTAATTAAGTTAGTAAACGGACGACTTTTTTTATTCTTGACTTCCCACTCCCTCTTCCGATTCCGAAGCGGCATCTCCTCCTTCTTCTCGAGAAGATACGCCCCCTTCTTGAACAATATTAGGATTCACCTCTGAGCGCACATCTATCTTCCATCCTGTTAAGCGATGCGCGAGCCTAACATTCTGCCCTCCCTTGCCAATTGCAAGACTGAGCTGATCCTCTGGCAAAAGCGCACGAGCTTCATGGCGAGGCAAAATTTCAACGCGAGTGACTTTTGCCGGAGAAAGCGAATTCATAACAAATTTCTCAGGGACATCGGACCACGAAATAATATCAATTTTTTCTTGTCCTAATTCATTCATAACAGACATCACACGAGTGCCTCTTTGCCCCACACATGATCCAATTGGATCCATTCCATCAACTTTCGAAGCAACTGCTATCTTAGTCCTACTTCCTGCTTCTCGCGCAATTGCCTTAATCTCGACAATTCCTTCGCCGATCTCAGGAACCTCCATCTCGAAAAGCTTTGCTACAAATTGAGGATGGGCACGAGAAAGAATAATGCCCGGCATGCGAGCTTCTTCTTGAACTGCGAGAACATAGAAGCGCAGTCTCTCGTTTGTGCGATAATGCTCTCCGGGAATAGATTCATTTGCGAACATAACGCCAATAGATCTCCCTAAATCAATATACACATTTCCGCGCTCAAAGCGCTGTACGACACCACTTACAATTTTTCCTATTTTATCTTGAAATTCTTGAAGAATAAGGTGTCGCTCTGCTTCACGTAATTTTTGAAGCACTACTTGCTTCGCAGATTGAGCTGCGATTCTTCCGAAATCTTCTCGAGGCTCAAGAGAAAATTCTAACTCTTCGCCAACCTGAATATTGGCTTTAATTGCTTGCGCATCTTCGATAAGAATGTGGCGCTCTGGCTGAAATCGAATTTTTTTATCTTCTAACGCTTCACCATCCCTTTGCTCTTCTTCAGGAAGAACTCCCTCATTCTCACCCTCGCGAAGCATATCCTTGTTGACCACTACCTTTACTTGCCAAAATTTAATAGTGCCCTCTTTGGGATTAATTTTTGCTTTAATAACCTCGCCTTTATTGCTGTATTCTCTCCTATACGCTGCAGCAATCGAGGATTCAATTGCTTCCCAAACCTTGTCTTCGGGCAAGCCTTTCTCTTTAGCTATTTGATCAACAACCTTCGCTAAACTTTTTAAATCCATCATATATATTTTTTATTTAATAAAGGCCCGCCTCACTGCGGACCCCTTAACAGTTTTCATTATAACGTAAGAACCCCTAAAGTCAAGGCCCTAGAAATTAGAAACCGAGCCTACGTGCTACTTCTCGTGCACCATCATAATTCGTGCTTATCACAAAAAACTCGCCAAGCCATACGTAATTAAGCGAAGCTCCTTTTTTACTAAATGCAAGATATCTTCCTGCTTTTCCACTTACTTGGCCATTCTTAAACCCTGCCGCAGTAGCAACTCCTGGATTCTCAAGATAAAGGCCGGAAAGAGAGTTTAAGTCTTCAAGTTCCGAGGTCATGGTTTGGGCAGTTGCAAGAATTGCACCATCTTTAAGCTTCCCTACAATTACAGGCCACACGCCATCTGTATTGTAATAGAGAAGATTTGTAAAATCTTTATCAAAATATGTTTCTACGTCATCAGTTTTAAGATCAGGAAGTAAGGTAGTGAGATACGAGCTCAATGAAACTTGCACTCCCCCAGGCCCAACAAGCACTACCTCACGCAAAGAGTCTTTTGGTAATTGAAGCGAGACAAAACGAGAAAGCGCTCCAGTCAAGCTTACTGAATCTATTGTTGCAAGATCCACGGAGTCAGTTTGCTCGGCAGGTAGGATAAGAAAAGATTCATGAGTAGAGGCTGGAGTTTCTGTGACGACAGGAGTTTTTGCGGTTTCAGAAGTTTCTGAGACAGTAGGCGTCGTAGAGATTTCTGAATCGTCAGGAAAGAGAATAGGGAATACAATATAATAGCCAAGAAGCCCGCATGCGAGGGCAAGTACAATAACCGCGAGGATTGTAAGTATCACTTTTTTTCTCGAGCCACTTCCTTCGCTTTCGGGAATAGGAAGGCTCGAAGAAGCCCCTAATTGAGGAGCATTAAAATCTGCTTGAAAATCAGTTGATTCAAATTGAGGAGAAGCATCGATTGATGCCTCACTTGCATTTTCAAAATTAGATACTGGAATATTCGCCATAGTGGGATTCGTTGCGACGCCGCCATTCTGCTTAAAAGACTCGGCGTCAGAATTCATTGTACGCACACCAACTTTAAGAGGCGGTGTACTCTCTAGACCTGAATTGCCATTACTATTTTGTGGAAAATCTGCCATATACTATTCATCATATCAGACGAATTATATTTGGCTATGTGGAAAAGTATTCTCAATCAATTGCCTTTACAGAAAGACCAATCCTTCCATTCGGCTCGAGGCGAATAATTTTTGCACGCACCGTGTCACCGATTTTAAATACTTTATTAATATCCTTCACGTATTCCTTACTCGCTTCAGAAATATGGATCATGCCATCCTTGCCTCCTCCAAGATCAAGGATCGCTCCGAACTCAAGAATCTTGCTTATTGTACCCTCGACAATCTCCCCAATATTAAACTCCCGCACAATCACACGAATAATCCCCACTGCTTTTTCTGCGGCTCCCTTATCAGAAGCCGATACAAATACTTTTCCTGTTTGTTCGATATCAATACTCGTCACGCCTGTATCTTTAATAATTTGATTAATAACACGTCCTCCCGGACCAATCACTTCGCCAATTTTTAATGGATCAATGTCAAGTGCGAAAATAGTAGGAGCAAATGGAGAGATATGGGCACGTGGCGCAGGAAGCGTCTCAGTCATTACATCCAAAATTCTGAGCCGAGCTTTTTTGGCATCCTCGAGAGCGTGGCTCAACATCTCCACATTAAGACCGTCCACCTTCACATCCATTTGGATTGCAGTCACGCCTTCTTTTGTTCCTGCAACCTTAAAGTCCATATCACCATGATGATCTTCTGGGCCTTGAATATCAGTTAACACTTTATACTCGCCCTTAGAACCCACAACAATACCCATCGCAATGCCTGCTGCAGGTCGCTTAATAGGAACACCTGCGTCCATCAAAGACAAAGTGCCGGCGCAGACAGATGCCATCGAAGAAGAACCATTTGAAGAAAGAATCTCGGAGACAACTCGGACAGTGTAAGGGAATACATCGGACGAAGGAATAAGGGGTCTTAATGCTTTTTCCGCAAGCGCACCATGGCCAATCTCACGCCTTCCAGGACCTCGAAGCGCGCCCACCTCACCCACTGAATAAGGCGGGAAATTATAATGAAGCATGAATCTACGCTTTCCTGTAACTTCCATTGTTTCAATTAACTGCTCAGCGCCGGGAGGAGCGATCGTCGTTACTGCAAGCGCCTGAGTATTGCCACGCACAAAAAGTGCTGAACCATGTGTTCTCTTAAAGAGTCCAGTCTCTGCGTGAAGTGGCCTAATTTCATCAAGGGCTCTGCCATCGGGTCTCTTTGATTCTTCGAGAACTTTTTTATGAAGCAACTCATCAATCTCTTTATCAAGAATTACCTCCGCCATCTCTCCATCCTTAATCTCAATATCCTCTTTAATATGAACATGAAGCGCTTCTTTAAGTTCAGAAAAAGCCGCCTCACGATCCATTTTATTTTTAGTATAAATAACTCCCTCAAGTCGTGAAGCAATGAAATTTTTTACTTTTTTCACAAGCTCCTCCGAAGGATCCTTACGTGCCACATCCACTTTTTTCTTTCCAATTTCCTTGATTATACGAGACTGAAACTGAATCATTGCGTCAATTTCTCGGGTTGCCTCCTTAAACCCCTCAAGCACATCGCCTTCTGTCGCTTCCTGGCCAGAAAGCTCTATCATGCCAATTTTATTAAGAGGCCCCGCCACGAATGTTTCAAAACGAAGATCGACGTTCTTTAATTGCGTGTTTGTAGGATTCACAATAATCGTATCCCCGATTCTTGCCACACGCACTCCTCCCACAGGCCCTCCCCACGGTATTTGCGAAGTCGCAAGCGCAAGAGACGCAGCATTTAACGCGAGTACATCAGGATCACTTTCCTCATCAATTGCAAGAATAGTTACTATGATTTGGACATCGCGCCTTATGCGATGGTCGAATAAAGGCCGAAGCGAACGATCGATTAAGCGACCAGAAAGAATTGCCTCTTCGGATGCGCGCATTTCACGACGCACAAATCGACTTCCGATAATTTTTCCCGCAGCATAAAACTTCTCTTCGTAATCAACAGTAAGGGGGAAGTAATCAATTGAACGATCTTTGTCGCCCATCACGACAGTCACAAGCACCACAGTGTCGCCCCATTTTGCAAGCACCGAGGACGCTGCCTGCTCTGCTAATATTGAAGTTTCAAAACTAAGCTCACGACCCGCCCACTCTAATGTAAATTTTTTCCGATTAAGATCCATTACTTTATGTGATTATTTTATAATTATTTTTTTAATATGACTTTTGGAATATCTTCTATGTTTAAAAACACATCAGCAATTTCCTTAAGTCTTCCAGAAACAGTCCTTCCAAATGCGGCAACTTCAACCTGCTTGCCTAATCCCCACTTCAGATATTCCACAAGTGGGACAAAATCGCCATCCCCCGTTACAAGAATGATTGTGTCTAAAAAGTTTGCCATTCGTATTGCGTCGACTGCCATTCCCACATCCCAATCAGCCTTTTTCATTCCACCATGAAATATCTGAAGATCTTTAATACGAAGCTCAATGCCTGCACTCGAGAGCGCTTCAAAAAAAGATGCCTCACTGCTACGGCCTGCATGTTCGCGGGACTGAGTCTCGCCGTTTGTTGCTATAGGGGCATTAGCCGCCTTTGCCTCAATTGGCTCATTTGCGGTGCCTTCGCTTTTTACTACATACGCAACGGCACGAATAAGCTGGCGACGCGCAACGAGCGTTTTAATAAGTTCTCTGTAATTAACTCGACCCTGATAAAGATTCTTTGCGGAATGATACAGATTTTGAATATCAAAAAAAATACCGACCCTCTGGTCGCGAAATCGTATATCCATATAATTATATATACATTACAAACACGACTACAAACCTTGCCCAAAGAAGCACGAATTACTTCTTTAAGCCAAGCTTTTTAATAATACTATTATAACTTTTCTCATTATTAGACGAAAGATAATCCAAAAGTTTTTTTCTCTTTCCTACAATCTTGAGGAGACCTCTGCGAGAATGCTGATCTTTTGGATTCTTCTTTAAGTGAGTTGCAAGCTCTTCGATACGACGCGTAAGCAAACCGATCTGAACAGGAGCTGAACCGGTATCGGTATCGTGGACTGCAGTCTCTTTAATAATGTTTTTCTTTTTTCGCGTGGTAAGCATGAGAATGCGTAATACCTCTATAGTATACGCCAAATAATGAAAAAGGCAAGGAGGCCGGGTATAATGTATAAAGTATTATGCATAATGGACTACGATTTTTTCGGTTCCATAATACATCGCGTGCCTATTATACATATTTCGTTTCATTATACTTTATACATCATACATAATACATCGTCATAAAATATGCCCGACATCAAATCTCTTCTCGTTGATTATCTTAACTATCTTGAAGTTGAGAAAAACTATTCACCAAAAACGCGAGAAAATTATGGACGCTATCTTTCTTTATTCCTCAAAAAAACGAATGCAAAGAATCCCAAAGATTTGAGCCTCTCCTCGATTCAAGATTTTAGACTCTTCCTCGCTCGGCAAAAAAATAAAAAAGGAGAACCATTCAAAAAATCTACCCAAAGTTACTATATCATTGCTCTTCGCAATTTTATTCGTTATTTACGCACACATGATATTCAAGGAATTGCAGTAGAAAAAATTGAACTGCCAAAAACTCCCATGCGCCAAATTGATATCATTCACTACGAGGACATGGAGCGTCTTTTACGCGCGCCAGAAGGACGCACTGATATCCGATCGCTTCGCGACCACGCAATTCTTGAAACCCTCTTCTCAACAGGACTTCGTATTTCAGAGCTCTGCTCCCTTGATCGCTATATCGATTTACATCGAGGCGAAATTTCAGTGCGAGGCAAAGGCAACAAACTTCGTGTAGTATTCCTCTCCGAGAATGCAAAGCATTTAATCAAAAAGTATCTTGAGAAACGCGGGGATCCTGACCCTGCGCTTTTCGTGAGTATCGGAAAGGCAAAAGTTCCAAAAATACTCGGGAGAATTACGCCTCGCGCAATACAGCGCCTGCTTATTACGTGGGCGAAGAAAGCTGGGATTGATCGGCGCGTTACCCCCCACCAATTACGCCATCAGTTTGCAACCGACCTCCTTATGAATGGCGCTGATCTCCGTTCAGTCCAAGAACTCTTAGGGCATCAAAATATTTCAACAACTCAAGTATATACCCATGTAACCAATAAAGCGCTTCGCGAAATACACACGACATTTCACGGCAGACGAAGAAAAAGTCCGCGCACATAAGCGGCAATATTTTTTAACCTACAATTATTATTAGTTGCACAAGCCCGCTCGAACGGGTTTACTTTTTACGATACAATTCAAAAATGCCCTCGTGGCGGAACTGGCATACGCGCATGGCTTAGAACCATGTCCCATAAATGGGTTAGAGGTTCAAATCCTCTCGAGGGCACTGCGAGAAAAGGGGTTGGGAAAATGGCTTATTTCCTCATTAAATAGCCTCCCCTCTTTATGCTTGACTTTCTGTATGTTTGGTGTATAATATAGGAAGCACATTTGAAGCCGACCTAAACGAGTGTCGGCACATAATGGTTGTGCATAAAACGAAGAAACGAAGAGGTGAGAGAGATGTTGATCGTCATCATGATACTTGTTCTTCTTCTATGGGCGACCTCTGTCGCCCTT
>MHJO01000017.1:0-1977 GCA_001818015.1 Candidatus Harrisonbacteria bacterium RIFOXYD1_FULL_40_9
CTCAGATATCTTTGGTAAAAAAGGATTGCCTCTGCGCTCTAAAGGATTTTCCTCTTCACCTTCTTCGTCTGCTTCTTCGGAATCAGAAAACGAATCATCTTCTTCTTTGGCCTCCTCTTCATTTTCGGTGTTATTGAATTGAGTAACTTGTATGGATGTATTACCGGTGAGCACACTTACCACATTACTCATGAGATCAACCACTCTTCCTGTGGTATTTTTTATTCCTGAAACTGCACGAGCAAATAATGATTGCTTACCGGTGCGTACAAAATTAGGGTCATTCTTTGCTTTTTCTACTTCTTTAAAAAAGAGGTCAATAAGCCCTGCGCCATATTGGACGGATTTAACAGAAAGGCGATCCCAATAATCTTCCAAAACTACAGGCTTTAAAGTAATACTAGATTTCTTCACAAATAAAATATCTGGGACAGTTTTTTCATACAACATGTAATCACCGAACTCTCTATCAATCTTCATCCCATATAATAAATTACCTTCTTTTTTTTCATAATCCGGTTGAGGATTCAAATAGCCACTTTGAATTCCTATCGTATCTTTGCTATAGAAATTTTTATTTGAATACGTTGCAAATTGATCAAAATACTCCTCAATAATCGGCAAAGAAATGGCTTTTTTATTAAGAAGTTTATTTGATAAATTGAGATTTAATTGATTAAATTGACGCGTCCAAATCTCATAGGGACTACCCGTTTCCAAAGTATCTCCGTCATCGAAAGCTGGATGGGGATCATTTCGTGTGTGATCAGGAACTGAAACATCTTCGAGTAAATGCAGAACATGTCCCAAAGTAAACATTGCCATTTCCTCGTCGCCATTCACGTAATATCGTATTGCTTCTTGCCACGTGAAATTAGAAGTGGGCAAGAAACGCTCTAATTTACCTTGCTGAAAAGAAGCTAAGATAGTGCCTATTATGGGATTATATCTTTCGGTAATTTGCCGATCCTCATCTTTTGCCCAATCTTTGGATTTTTGACCATCTCCATATTGAACTGATTTTAAGCCTATGTCATGAACAGGATCATAAAAGTGATTCATCCATCGAGGAGGATCGTCTTCTCTTCGAGATCCATCAATAAGATAAGAGTGTAAGCTACTTGAAATTTGCTGATGAGGAAATTGCTGATTATAGAATTTAATAGTCTCATTAGTTAATGCCTCATGAACATTTACTTCATAGCCATTCGCAATACCAGAAAAAATAAATGAAAAAAGAGTAAGATTTATGAATATAGTCAACGATCTGATCGTTTTAAAATTATAGATCATAGAGCTTCCAAATTTTTGCAATCGGATTGAATTCAAAGTTAATATCAGCCTCTAATTCACCATTTTTTCCATACACGACGAAGTTATGATAAGACTTCGCAAAATCTTCATTTTTATTGTCCCCAGATTCCGCCTTACTTAAAAGCATAATCAACTCATCTAATCTCCCTTGATCCTTCTGTTCAATTAATGCTTCTTTCCACTCACCTCTACTCAAATTATCATCCAACGCAAAGTATTTACTTGCGAGCTCTAAGTCATCCTTTCGCAATGCATCTATAAATAAATTCAAAGTCTCTTGTGGAGTTTTTCCGCCGTACACGTCTTCTTCGTATGCCTTGCGAACTTTTTCTTGATTATTCATCGCAACGCGATACGGATCCCTATACCACGAAACAAGAGAGTAGCTGGCTGCGCCAAGAACGACAATTAATAAAAAAAATCCGGCAAAAAAGAAAAAATTCTTTTTGCCGGAGCCTCTTGTGCTCTCACTTAAGTAATCACTGTGCGAATTTGGAACATTATCCATAACGCTAATTGTACGAAGTTATTACATGCTCTGCAAATAGCAAAACCCCGATGTTCCGGGGTTTCTGAAAATTGTTATTCGATCTCGTGACGCATCACGAGCCAAAAAATTCTGCAACTTTGAATAAAGAAATGTGCTTTTTCGTATTCAGCAAT
>MHJO01000017.1:2025-9562 GCA_001818015.1 Candidatus Harrisonbacteria bacterium RIFOXYD1_FULL_40_9
CGAAGCGATGATTTTCTTTGTCTCTCTCTCGATTACACATCTACATTCACGCTTGAAATCTAGAAGCACGCAATACTCTCTTGTCGGTGGCCTCTTCCAATCAGCTTCAAGTGCTTTGTCTTGCGCCTCAAATGGATATTCCCACAGAAGACCCATAAAGAAATCCATTTTTATAAACGTGAACCCACGCGGCGCAAGTTTCCTTTCGCAATCACTTAAGTAACGTTCGCAATACTGAATCGCAGTGAAGATGTTCTCAGATTCAAATTCAGAAAACTCAGTCTTCTTAATCTTTTCAAGCGCAAAATCAAGAGTAACAAGGAACTTCCGCATACTCCCTCTCTCTGCTAGTTGCTAGCAAGAATGAGCCTGGAATATGGTACTGTTTTTACGGTGTTAAGTCAATAAATGACTGAAGATCCTAAGTCCTTACTCTATTAAGAAGAATGTTTTGAGGCCGAGATCGAGCGCAATTTCCTCGTAGAGGAAATTGATAGCGTGTCTTCGAAATAGAGTAAGGGTTCAGGAAAATCAATAGAAATTGATGTACCCAGCTTCCTACTCTTTATGCAAATACCTCTCTATATTCAATGCCGCCTTAATCGCGTCTCCTACTGAAATATTATTCTGCTTATAAAGCACATCACATACATCCCCCGCCGCCCATATTCCAGGAACTGATGTGCGCTGTGTTTTGTGATCAACAATAATCTCACCATATGGATTTATTTCTGCGAGTCCTTTTACGAGTTCACTATTCGGCACTGTGCCGATTTCAACAAACACTCCCTCTACCAAAAGCTCTTTATCCATACTTGTTTCTAGGTCCACATAGCGAAGCCCTCGCGCATGATCGGTACCAAGTATTTCTTTTGTCTGAGCCATTGTCACAATATGCACTTTTGGATTCCCGGAGATTTTTTCAAACGTAACCGGATCACCTTTTGTTTTTTCGGATCGGATCAAAAGATAAATTTCCTTCGCATAAGGAATGAGGTCACGCACTGCCTCAAGACCTGAATTCCCACCTCCGATAACAGCAACTACCTTGCCCTCAAAAAGCGGGGCATCGCACGTTGAACAATATGCTACTCCTTTTCCTTCGAGTTCCTTTTCTCCAGGGACTTCAAGTTTCCTATGACGACTCCCTGTTGCGATAAGCACAGTGCGCGTATTAACTGACTTATCATCGGAAACTTGCAGACGAAAACCTTTGTCCTCTTTTATAATCGATTTCACCCACGCACCATCCATAATCTCGACATCGCTATATTCACGAAGATGCTCTTCGAGATTTTTACCCAAATCAAAACCACTAATGGATTTCGTCCCAATCCAGTTCTGAACTTCATTCGAAACTAAAGACTGCCCACCAAACGTATCGGTGACAAGTAATGCCTTAATTCGTTTTCTACCAGCGTAGACCCCCGCAGCAACTCCCGCAGGTCCTCCGCCTACTATAATAAGATCATACATACCTAAGACTACATTTGCCTTACGCCAAGAATCTTTTCAAGACTTCCTTTATCGAACCCCACAAATATTTCGCCATCGATATCGATCACAGGCACCCCCATTTGCTTTGACTTTGCAAACATTTCTTCGCGTGCTTTCATATCACGAAGCACATCAATCTCGGTATATTGAAGATTGTGTTTTTTGAAAAAATCTTTTGCAAGTCTACAATAGACGCACATAGGAGTGCTATAAATTGTTATTTTTTTCTGATCCATTATTTTTTACCCTAGTATTACTTACTCACACGAATTGCTTCGTCAATAAGAGTCTGAAATGCCGAATAAGGAAGAGCGCCCTTCACCATTCTGCCACCTACATATGCAGTGGGAGTTGAATTCACCCCCGCATCAACAGCGCTTTGATATGCTTCTGTGACCACATCTTTATATTTTTCAGTCGAAAGGCATTCGCTAAACGTAGCCACATTAAGCTCTAAGTCTTTTGCGGTCTTTGTAAAAAATTCAGTCGTTAAATTTCCATTGTTTTCGCGGCCATCGCGCTGCTCTTCTATCATAATCGCATCATGGTATTCCCAATATCTACCTTCTTCTTTTGCGCATTGTGCCGCATACGCTGCAGATCTTGACTCGGGGCCTAAAAATGCGAAATCTCGCCAGACCATATTTATCTTTCCTGTTTTCACGTAGTCTTTGCGAATCAATGACTCAACTTCCGCAAAAAACTTTCCACAGAAAGGACATTGATAATCACCAAATTCAAAAAATGTAACCGGAGCATTTTTTTCTCCAAGCACTGCGTCATATGACTCTATTTCTGGAGTGCGAGTTCCTAGTGCTTTTAGATTTTCCTCTGCATTTCCTTGTCCGCCATTTCCATTACCCCCATTTACTGAGTAAAGCACCGAGGCGGCAATTAAGACTCCTGCAATGATAATACTCACTGGAATCATTGAATCGCCTTTTTTTTCTCTTATCTCATTTTCCATTGCTAAAATTGTATCAACGGACTACAATGATTGCAAATGAATTGGTTCCAGAGAGTCAATCAATCCCTGCTTTTGATTGGTGATTTTGTACTGTTTTATGGAGCACTTGCGCTTACACTTTATATTCGTTATGGAGACGCATTTTACGGCCCGCTTCTCGAGATTCATCTCGTGCCATTTACGGTCATGTTTTTTGTATGGATTGTCATATTTTACATTGCAGGGCTTTATGACTTCTACGCAGCCCAAAGCACTCTTGAACTCACAAGAACTCTTATATCAACCATCCTTATTGCAGGATCAATTGCGATGGGACTTTTCTACGTCATCCCAAGCTTTGGCATCACACCGAAAACAAATCTCCTTATTTTCATCGGAATTTTCACCCTTTTCGAATATTGGTGGAGAAAAAGTTTCAACACCCGCATCACTTCAATCGAAGCCCCATATCGAGTACTCCTTATAGGACAAGGGCAGAGCGTGGATGCAATTACTGTCTCCCTCAAAGAAGCGCCTCATAGAGTCTACCAGATTGTCTATAGCATGAACGGCTTAGATGATCCGGAGTTTAATCACCTCGCTCAAATTATTCTCGATAAAAAGGTGAATCTCATCGCACTTCAAGCTCATATCAAAAAAGATGCGCATGCAGCCCGAAAAATTTATCAAAATCTCGCCCTTGGCATTGAAGTCATTAATCTTGCTGATCTTTATGAAACGTTATTTAAAAGAGTTCCTCTCGCAGAACTTGAGGAAGTCTGGTTTCTTGAAAATCTCATTAAACAACATCGTATCTATGAAACAATAAAGCGGCCGGTAGAAGCAATCCTCGCTACAGTACTTTTCATTATTCTTTCCCCCCTTCTTCTCCTTATCGTGCTTCTTATTAGACTCACTTCGCGCGGAGCAAGTATTTATACCCAAACGCGCGTAGGTGGCAAAGGAAAGCAGTTTACTCTCTATAAATTCCGAACAATGAGAAGCGACGCAGAAGCCCACGGCCCGCAGTGGTCAGGGAAAGATGATGCGCGCGTAACATTTATTGGAAAAATACTCCGCCATACGCATCTTGATGAACTTCCTCAGCTTTTAAATATCATAAAAGGCAATATCTCATTCGTAGGGCCTCGCCCAGAACGCCCTGAGTTTGTAGAAGAATTGAAACATACCATTCCTTATTATGAAATTCGGCACTTGGTAAAGCCGGGGCTCACCGGTTGGGCACAAATTAATTACCGCTATGGCTCGTCTATTAACGATGCGTACCAAAAACTTCAGTACGATATCTATTATTTAAAAAATCGCTCGATTCTGCTTGATATCGCAATTCTCACGCGAACTATAAAATTGTTTTTCATTAACGTCGAATAGAGACATTATTTGACTTTATAGCCTAAATTTAGTACAATATACTATATATAAAAGGCTGTTTTTATGTTTTCAGTAATTCGAAACTTTCTCTTTAGTAATCAAACGATTCGCCAGACTGTTGCAAAAAACACATTTTGGATGGCATTTGGGCAATTTGGAGGGCGAATGTGCCGTGCGCTCATTATTATCTATGCAGCACGCATTCTGGGTGCAACTGAATGGGGTGTGTTTTCTTATGCAGTGGGGTTTGTGGCATTCCTCACAATATTCACCGATTTTGGAATAAGCCCAGTACTTACACGAGAAACAGTGCGCACCGGAGACCCCGAGCACCGTTCCCGCATTATCTCCACCGCATTTATTTCCAAACTCGTACTTCTTTTTTTTGGAGTGCTTGTCGTTATCTTTATTGCGCCTCGCATTGCAAGCATAAAAGAAGCGGCGGCGCTTTTCCCTATTGTCGCATTCGTATTTGTATTTGACACACTCCGTGAATTTGGATTTTCTCTTAACAGAGCACTCGAAAAAATGGAATGGGAGGCAGGACTATACATCCTCACTAATGTCGCAATTGTGAGTTTTGGATTTTTATTTCTCTATTACTCTCCAAATGTCTTTTCGTTTAGTTACGCATACGCAATCGGCACGGGAATAGGAGCATTTGCAACATTCTATGTTCTTCGCTCTCATTTTAAAAACCTCTTTTATTATTTTTCACCGCATCTTCTTCTCCCACTTCTTGCTGCAGCATGGCCATTTGCGCTCTCTTCTGCAATTGGGAGCCTCACTATCAATACCGACATTCTTATGATCGGGGCGTTCCGGAGCGCCGCAGACGTGGGCTTCTATTCTGCCGCACAGCGCCCCGTCCAAATCCTTTATCTTATCCCCGGCATTCTTGCAGTGAGTTTATTCCCCACACTTTCACGTATTGCATTTGAAGACAAGGAGAGATTGCGTTCAATTCTCGAACGAGTGATTAGTATGGCCTTTCTCTTTGCGATCCCTATTGCAATTGGCGGCATTATTCTTGCATCCGGAATTATTACGATTCTTTTTGGAGCAGATTATATGAACTCAGTGCGTCCTCTTCAAATACTTCTTCTCACAATAATGATTAATTTCCCCGCAACGCTTTTAAGTAACGCAATCTTTGCACTCGATGAGCAAAAAAAACTCGTAAGCTTCGCGGCAATTGCAGGACTCAGCAACGTCGCTCTCGATTTACTTCTCATTCCTTATCTTGGAATTGTAGGAGCAGCAATAACGACCGTTTTCGCACAATTTATAAGCAACGCATATCTATGGAAGCATTTAAAGCGGCTTACGCATTTTTCAGTACTTCTGCATCTCAAAAATATCGTATTCGCAACTATTTTAATGGGTGCTATTGTCAAATTAGGAGCCATCTTGCATATTAATACAATGATGAACATAGGAATTGGCGCATTAGTATATGGAGGTATCCTTTATGCACTACGCGAACCACTTCTTATGGAACTCGCACGAACCTTCAAGAAAACATAAAAGAGCTCCGCCTCCATAGCTTAATGGTAAAGCAGCTGCCTCTTAAGCAGTTGACCTAAGTTCGATTCTTAGTGGGGGCACAATTCCAGATCCTTGAAAGGATAAGAAATGGAAAAAAAGAAATTTCATTGTGGTGATATTTTAAGCATCATCACTGGCCGACTTCTTTCGCCTCGCAGGATGCATGGCGTAATGGATTTGCTTCATTTTATGACTGGAGATAATGGATATGGGCGAGACATTCCCGGAGCTTCCGAAATATGTGCCAATCACCTTCTTAGACAATTCCCTCAGCTCTCTAGTTACGAAATAGAAATCGCACTCCTCGAACTCAATAAAACACTAATGAGCACGCCCTCGCATAGCGAGAAAAAAGATATCGTCGTGCGATGGCTCGAGAAACAAATAAAAATATATGGTGCAATATTTCTCGTGAGTCAAATACCCGAAGATGAGTGGGTCGAAGAAAACCACAAAAGGATGATAGCGAAAAAGAAATGACGAACGCATTATAAAGCCCCTCTACTTCAAGAAGGGCTTTATCTATTTGTTCTGAATTACAAAATCTGATACGATTCGATCCATATATGAATACTTTCATTTACATCGCAGAGAAACTCTCCATTAATACATTACTCATATTAAGCTCTTTTTCCGTTATTCTTGGGGATCTTTTTGCAAAATACTGGTCGGAAAATACACGACCGCTTTTCTTTGGAATCGCGATTCTTGGTTATTTATTCTCTGGACTTTTCTATATACCCACCCTCCTAAGAGAAGGGCTTGTGATCACCTCAACAATATGGACACTTATCAGCAATATCGGCTTTGTGGTAATTGGCCTTCTCATATTTAAAGAATCCCTTAATACTCTTCAGATTATTGGTGTAACCCTAGGCTTCATTTCGCTTATAATCCTTGCATTCTCTTTTAAATAATCACTTCTCTTTATTAAAAATATTTAGTATACTTGTGGCGTAATGGTACCTCTTATCACTCCACTTTCAGCGATCAAAGGTATTGCCCCCAAATTTCTTACTCATCTTTCAAAGCTTCATATTACTACCGTACATGACCTACTCTCGCATTTCCCTACCCGCTATGAAGATTTCTCTCGTATTGTCAAAATTGCCGATCTTGAAGTCAATCAGGTCGCCACTATTCAATGCGTGATTAAAAAAATTTCTCTCAGACGAAGCTTTCGCCGGAGATTATTTCTAATAGAAGCGGTTGCCTCAGACGACACAGGTGATATTTCTGCAATATGGTTCAATCAGCCCTACCTTACGAGCATTATTCGCCCCGGAAAACTCATGAACCTTGCAGGAAAGGTGATTATCTCAAACGATAATATGTGTCTTTCAAGTCCTATGTATGAGTTTGTGGGAAAAAAAGAGTCGGTAACGCGCCACACCGCACGCCTCACGCCCATCTACCCAGAGACAAAAGGACTTACCTCAAAAGCCTTCCGTTATCTCGTAAAGCCACTTCTCGATCATGCGGAAAAAATTCCCGAGTGGATTCCCACTCCAATACTCGAAACCCAAGCGCTTCCTGAAGTGAATCATGCACTACACACAATTCATTTTCCCGAAAACCTCGAAGAAGTTGAAAACGCGCGCAAACGCTTTGCGTTTGAGGATCTTTTTTTGCTTCAGCTCGTAAATGTGAAAAATCGTCTTCTTCTTACGAAGGAGAAGGCTCCACGGCTTACCCACGAAATTATCCAAAAGACACACAAGAATATAGCTCTTCTCCCATTTACTCTTACTCCTTCGCAGGAAAAAGTATTGCAAGAAATCTACGAAGATTTAAAAAAAGGAACTCCAATGAATCGCTTGCTTCAAGGAGATGTAGGATCAGGAAAAACAGTCATCGCCGCACTTGCCGCGCTTCCGCACACCGAAAAGAATTATCAAGTCGCATTTATGGCACCCACCGAGATTCTCGCTCGTCAGCATTACTCTACTCTTAAAAGATTATTCCCTCATCTTGAATGCGGCATCGGCCTTATGACAGGAAGCGAGCACGTGATTTATTATGGTCCCCACCTTGAATCAAAAACCACAAAGAATTCTATTATTGATTTAATTGATAAAGCAAAAATCAAAATCATCATTGGGACCCACGCAATCATAGAGGATGCGGTTTCTTTTCCGCGCCTTGGGCTTCTCG
>MHJO01000017.1:9597-12922 GCA_001818015.1 Candidatus Harrisonbacteria bacterium RIFOXYD1_FULL_40_9
CGAGCCCTGCTTCTTAAAAGCAAAGCCCATGGATCAGAGATTCCGCACCTTCTTTCCATGAGTGCGACCCCCATTCCTCGCACACTTTCTCTTAGTGTTTTTGGCGATCTCGACATCTCTATTATTAATGAACTTCCAAAAGGGCGTCAGCCAATTCTTACAAAAATCGTGCCGCCCATTCACCGCGCAAAAGCCTATCAATTCATAAGAAGCCAAATCAAAAAAGGAAGGCAAGCATTTGTGATATGTCCACGCATTACCGCACCCGAAGAAAACAATGACTCAAAAATCCTTGCGCTCGATACCAAAAACGTAACCGAAGAATACGAAAAACTCTCCAAAGAAGTATTTCCTGATCTTTCCATATCCATGCTTCATGGAAAGATGAAGCCGAGAGAGAAAGAGAATATCATGAAAGATTTTAGTAGTAAAAAAATAGATATTCTCGTCTCAACGTCCGTTATTGAAGTCGGCATTGATATCCCAAATGCGACCATTATGATGATCGAAGGAGCAGAACGATTTGGACTTGCCCAGCTTTATCAATTCCGGGGGCGTGTAGGACGCGGAAAAGAACAGTCTTTTTGTTTTCTTTTCACTGACTCAACGGCAAAAAGCACCGAGGATCGCTTAAAGGCGCTCCTCGAAGCAAAAAACGGATTTGAGCTTGCAGAGAAAGACCTTGAAATCCGTGGACCCGGAGAATTTTTGGGTCAAAAACAAACGGGACTTCCCGACCTTGCCATGAATGCATTACGTAACATGGATCTTGTGAAAAGCGCACGGAAAGACGCGGAAGATATTTTAAAAAAAGATCCACAACTCATTCACCACCCCCTCCTTCTCGATCGCCTTCGTTCTTTTGAAGAAAAGATACACAAAGAATAATTATACGGTTTTTCCTGATACCTCCCTAAATTTAGGCGTGATCCAAAACCCTAACTTGAAACGTTGCCCAAGAAGCAACCGTATCTGTGCGTCGAGCGCAGGAAATGCGCCAAATACAATAAGCGTAATCGGCATAAGAAACCAATGAAGCACATAGAGCGGATAGTGCCACACACGCATTTCTTTGTGTGTGGGTAAAAGCAAAATACTAAGAAGTGCTGAACTTACGATACCCACACTCGCAAGTGTCATAATAAATCCAGTAATCTGCGGGAGATTATACGAAAGCACCGTTGAATGGAACTTACTCCCCCCAATCATAATCGGTAACCATCCAAGCGAGAAGATAATTAAAGAATTCGTCGCCCATGAATGGAAGCTCTCTATTACATTAAAGCCCCATTGCCACTTAATACGACTCCTGATTTTTTTATTTCGAATAAAACCATAAAGGATATACGGAACATTTTCCGCCCCATATCCCCACCTGCGCTGCTGTTTATATTGATTCACGAGAGTTTGCCAAAATGTGGGTGCAACATTCGCATCCATTGAAACGGGATAAAAAAGCGGCACCACACGCCAATCACCGTTGTAATGCATAAAACATTGCCAAAAAATGCGCGAATCTTCCGAAACTACATTCGTCTCCCAAAATCCTACCTCATGAAGCGCCTTAAAAGGCATTGAGTGAGACGAGAATGTGGTGAGTCTTTCAGGACGCGATTGCTGTATCATGTGCCAAAATGTTGCAGAAAATGCGATTACACGCGCAAACGCAGGCGCTTCATATATATTATTCAAAAATAGAGGTATGGGTTGATAACTCGATCGGTCTTTGTGCTCTGCAGTAAGAAAATGATAAGTGAGGCATCCAAAATATTCTTCTTTTAAAGAAGTATCAATATCGAATACCGAAACAAGAGTACGCTCATAAGGAACCTTTTTTGGATCTATGACAAGCCTTTGTGCTTCTTTTGCTGCCCATGTTTCATTCGAACCCTTCCCTTGAATTTCACCCGAGATTGATGACGGATGCTTTGTAATTAAAAAATCTCCGAATGATGTATCAAATTCTGCTTTAATTTTTTCCGCAGTTTCCTCCGCTTCTTTCCCTGCACGCTCTTCGATGCCAAGAACAACAATGAATTTTTCTTTTGGATAATTACTGCTCTTTAGATTTTCAAATGTTCCACGCACTATTTCATACGATTCCTTGTACATAGGGAAGATTATAAGATGTTTAATATCCAAAAAAGATACTCCTCTTACCTCTCCCAAGGTCTTCAATTTCTCGAGCCACGAAGTATTCTTATACTCACGCATTGTTTTAAATGAGGACCGCAAATGAAGGGACAAAAATATTGTCTTAAAAAGCCAGTATGTATCAAACGCAATAATAAATATCGCCACAAATACAGGGAATTGCCATGACAAAATTACTATTAAAAAAAGGGTTAATAATGATAACCCTCCCGGAACCATTTCCAGTACTCTATATAAAGTCATACAATGCCCTAATACAAGAACACTCTCATATAACTGTCAAGGGCAAGCGCCCCGCCCCCCATCGTTGCCGCAATAAGTGCGAGCGAAAAAAGTGATATATCAATTTCGCATCCATTCACAAGCCCCATGCGCCGCTTTACAAAAAGAGTCGCAACAATCATTTCAATCATAAAGAGAATTCCAAGAGGCTGCACAAAAAATCCGAGAATCATAAGAATTCCACCAAATATCTCAAGAAACGCGATAAATATTGCCCATAATTTTCCGGGCCTAAAGCCCATCATTGTAAAATTTACTGCTGTTTCACTTAAGTTTTTTAACTTAGGCCACCCGTGAGCGATAAAAACTATTCCCACTACAAGTCGAGCAACAAGAAGCGCCCAATCACTAAACACATAAAGAACTTGAACCATAATAGCTTAATAATTGCATATTATAATACATGAAACAATATACGTTGATTAAAAATATCCATTCATAATATTACGCAATTTTTGTGTGTTCTCGTGCCTTAATAAGCCCAAATAAGACTCGCGAGTTGATTGATTATTCGATTCAGAAAGACGCCTCATCATACGATGTTTTGTGGTGGTACGTAACACGCGATGATCTAAAAAATGCACCCAACCAAGAAAATCAACCCCTGACGCAACTGTTTTTATATACACTTTATCAGAATGAAGTTCAAATTGATTGAAAAATATATAAAATCATCCGCATAGCGAATATAATACTTCGCCTTGAGGCTATGTTTTACAAACTGATCAAATTCATTCATATAAATATTTACAAGAAGCTGGCTTGTAAGATTCCCAAGCGGCAATCCGATCCCATGGGTTATTGAAAAACTATTAATGATATTCCCGAGAAGTCGTAATAATTTCTTGTCATCTATATATTTTTCTAAAATTACGATGAGTATAGAATG
>MHJO01000018.1:0-1746 GCA_001818015.1 Candidatus Harrisonbacteria bacterium RIFOXYD1_FULL_40_9
CGTATAATCCCGTCAACATTGCTGTAGCTAAGCCTTCCTATCGATTCAAAGTTCCGGACATCGCCACCGCTCGCAAAAAGCTTTAAAAAATTTCCCCTTCTAGCTACAATATCGATATATGACTAATAAAAGATACACCGTGATAGGGATTGTAATTATTGTCTTTCTTGTGGGTCTTTTTGCATGGCCCAAAATTATGAATCCAAATCGTGCGCGTATTAAAGAATGGAATGACAAAGGAGTAGAGTGTTTGCCCCTCGGGCACCAAAATCTTGCATTTCATATTCATTCAAATCTTCAGATTTTCATAAACGATGAGCCACGAGATATACCGGCACAAATTGGAGTCGTTTCTCAATGCATGGCGGAAGTTCATACTCACGACACCTCGGGCGCAATTCACATCGAATCCACAAAACCCGGAAGAGAATTCACTTTAGAGCAATTCTTTAAAGTGTGGGGCGAGCCGCTAGAGAAAAAAGGACTCACTCTCGAAGCAACTTTAAATAATGCTTCCCTCGCTGCTCCACACACACTCATTCTTAAAGATCAGGATTCGATCGTACTCAGATACGCTGAATAGGAAAAATTTGACACACAACTACTTCATCTCATAGGATGCAAATGGTTCATTAAGAGAAAAAGGACGGATTAACGCATGATCATTTCGATTGACTCAACAAATCCCGTAAAGGTGAATGGAGTAAAAAAAGTGTTCTCGTACTACGAAGAGTTCAAAAATGCAGAATTCACTGAATACAAAACTAAATCAGGAGTACCAGAGCAACCCCACTCACACTTCTCGATACGATTCGTGGAGCGATAGCACGCGCACGAAATGTGTTCAATACCGAAACACATCTAAGTATTGGTCTCGAAAGCGGAATTATGCATATACCATTTACAAAAAGTGGGTATATGAACATATGCATGTGTTCAATTTTCGATGGGAAAGAAGATCATCTTGGACTCTCTTCGGGGTTTGAGATCCCAGGAATAATCGCAAAACTCATATTAAGAGAAAATCTTGACGGAAACGTTGCAATGATAAAAGCTGGTTTTACCGATAATCCAAGAGTTGGGAATAACGAAGGCATGCTTGGCATTCTCACAAAAGGAAAAATAACAAGACAAGATCAAATAGAGCAGGCAATCGCAAATGCCCTTATTTATATATTATTTAAGAAATAGAAAATCCCGATCGCTCGGGATTTTTACTTCTCTTTCTATAGTTAAGCCTCACAGTGAAGTGAGGCTTATAAAGGGGTGGTTGGGATGAAGGCTCTGTTCTCACCGAGAATGTGAGCCTCGGCGGGGGGATCGCCATATGAGACAAACCCTCGGCAGAGCAGTCATCCCGCTCCAAGGATGCCGGCAAAGGGCGGCAGGAGTACCTTTGCCGTCCAACCCTCATCCCAACCTTTTTGATGTTCTGCTAAAATACTAGCAGATAAATAAAGAACTGTCAACCCCCTTCTAAAAAGTGAAAGCCCCGACAACGTTGTCGGGGCTTTGTGAAACTAGAGAGACCAGGACCGCTCGGGTTTGCCGCGCGCAACCTCGAGCTTCGTGTAGCTCCGACCTTCGCGACCCGCGAGCTTCACCGTCTCCCCCTCTCCATCAACGGGAGGGGTATACCGGAGCTTCCGCGCTGCCCTTGCCTTCAACCGCTTCCGAAATGCGGCTCGCGGAAGCGATGAGAACTTCTGAAAGAGTCGCCGAAGAGCGACGGAGACACCGCCCTCG
>MHJO01000018.1:1767-9070 GCA_001818015.1 Candidatus Harrisonbacteria bacterium RIFOXYD1_FULL_40_9
ATCTTTCCCCGCTCTCTCTTCCGGATCGGACATTAGTCCCCCTTTTTTAGAAACCGCACGAAAACTTCATGAAACCACAAGGTACTAGAGTGGGATTATAATTAAAATAAAACTAAAGTCAATGTGCTTTTTGTGATATCTAGTCCAATAAACCCATCTCCTTAAACGATTTTTTATACACATTAATTGCTCGCTCAATTTCATAGTGAGCAACTTTGAAATCCACATCATGCACTAAGCGATTACGAAGCTTATGTACGTCCCATATGTCATTGATATTTGAAAGTTGCGCAGGACTAATTTGCTTCAAACGATCAGCCATAGTATCGCCTCGATATCCAATCATTTTTATTACTTCGTCAAGTACTTTATCAGCCTCTATAAGCGCAAGCTTTGAATCTGCTTCATTACCCGACTTGAGCCGCCTTTGAATTTGGACCCACGCTCTAAGCGAGCGACGCTTATGAAGTTTCTCAGTACTCAATGTTCCTACCCAACGATCAACTCTCGAAGTTATGAAATTAGTTTTCGTTACAAGATAGAGTGCGCATCCAAAAAGAACGAGGGAGATAAGTAATGAAAAAAACTGAACATAAAGACCATACTCTTCCCATATGGAACCAAAAAAACCACGAATATCAAAGAGTGTAGAAAAAATTGTCTCGAAAAAATTCATTATGAGCTTAGTTAATTTTCTTCATAAAGACGCCCGAGCGCGAAAAGATCTTCTTCGTGCCATCTCTTGCCAATAAGTTGAAATCCTACCGGTAATCCAATTTTACCACAGGAATTGGGCTTCCATGGAGTATGAGGCAGCGCGAGCGCAGGAAGCCCTGCAAGATTTGCGGGAATGGTAAAGATATCGGAAAGATACATTGAAAGGGGGTCTTTTGTTTTTTCACCAATTTTAAAAGGAGGCGTGGGCGCAACAGGAGCAAGAATGACATCCACCTCCCTAAAGACATTTTGAAAATCCTGAGTAATAAGGGCGCGGACTTTTTGAGCTTTTGAATAATAGGCATCATAATATCCGGAAGAAAGCACATATGTGCCCAAGATAATGCGACGCGTTACTTCATCGCCAAACCCTTCGCTGCGATTCTTTACATACAGATCACTAAGCGAGATGGATTCTTTTATGCCATCCACTCGAGTTCCATACCGAATACCATCATAACGGGCAAGATTAGAGCTTACCTCTGCGGGCATAATAATGTAGTAGACTGAAAGTGCATAGCGAGTATGTGGTAAGCTTACAGGCTTTATATTAATTTTTAGAGATTTGAATTTCTCAATTACTTCTTCAATTTTTTTTGCAACCTCTTTATCCAAGCCATCAATAAAATATTCCCTTGGTAATCCAATAGTAAAACTCTCGGATTTCGAAGTATATTTACCCTCGGTGCTTGTTGCATCGAGTGGATCTACTCCTTTAATTGCATCAAATAATAATGCGGCATCATCTACTGTTTTTGTGATTGGTCCTATTTGATCTAAGCTTGAAGCCATTGCAATAAGCCCAGAACGAGACACTGCGCCATACGTAGGCTTTAATCCCACAACCCCACAAAATGATGCGGGTTGTCTAATTGAGCCTCCTGTATCTGAACCAAGCGCAGCAACTGCGAACCCACGAGCAACTGCAGCTGCCCCGCCACCAGATGAACCTCCCGGAACTCGCTCTTTGTCATGAGGATTGCGTGTTATTTTGTACGCAGAATTTTCCGTAGAAGATCCCATTGCAAATTCATCAAGATTATTCTTGCCAAGAAATATCGCTTTATGTTCTTTTAATTTCTTTATAACAGTCGCATCGTATACTGCTCTATATGAACCGAGTATTTTCGAGGCCGCGGTTGTGATTTCTCCCTCAATTACAATATTGTCTTTGATGCCAAGCGGAACTCCACTAAGCGGATGAAGTGTGCCTCTTTCGTGAAAAATGGCATCAACTTCTTTTGCGACAATATATGCGCTCTCTTTATGTAAGGATAAAAAGGCGCCAATATCTTTATCGTGAGTTTCTACTTCATCAAAAAAAGCCTCGATAAGCTCATGTGAAGAAAATTTCTTTGCGCAAAGACCCTCGTGTACTTTTTTAATTGTGAGTTCTTCAATATTCATTGATGATTTATTTGTCGAAAATATGAGGAGTTTTTAATAATCCCTCTTTATTGTCAGGAAATGAACGGATAATCGCCCCTTCTTTTGTTTCTACCCTCACCATATCATTATCGTTACGAAATACATTTATCTCATACGTACCGCCTGTTACAGGATTCACATCCGAAACATCGACATTTTTTAGATCCTCGAAATACCCCACAACACGAGCGATATCTGAGAAAAATTTTTCTTCCTTTTTTTCTTCTAGATCAAGCCGAGCAAGATTCGTAATATTTTTTAATTCTTTATTATTAAGTCCCATATATCTACAATAACCTCGTTTTCTAATTATTAATTCAAAACCAAACTTTATTCAATGAGTGCAAGAAATTCCTCTTCGCTCACAATTTTCACATTGAGTTCTTTTGCTTTCTCGAGTTTTGAACCTGCTTCTTCGCCCGCTACAACATAATCAGTTTTACTACTCACCAATTCCGACACATCACCTCCATACGCTCGAATTTTTTCTTTTGCCGCTTCACGCGAGAGAGTTTTTAATGTTCCCGTGAATACGAATCGCTTGCCGCGAAGCCGTCCAGAACGAGAAAGAGCTTCTTGTTTAATTCGCACTCCTCCTTCGTGAAGTTTTTTAAGAAGTATTGTGTGATGCATATCATTGAAGTAGTCTATAATACTTTTTGCAACTACAGGGCCGATATCTTGAATTGCATAAAGCTCGTCTTCTTTTATACGTGATCCAATTTCTCCTAAATCTCGAGGAGTAATAATTTGATCTTTATTGAGATCATTTAATGCTCGTGCCAAAAGATGAGCTGTTTCTTCTCCTACATGAACAATCCCAAGACTATAAATAAAACGCGGTAGAGTAATTGTTTTTTTGTTCTTAATTTCTTTTATAATATTTTCTGCAGATTTTTTGCCAAAGCGTTGGAGAGCTTCGATGTCTCCTTCCTTTAAAGTAAAAATATCTGCTGCGTCTTTTATAAGGCCTTCATCGATAAACCGATCAATGATTTTTGCTCCTAATCCTCGAATATCAAATGCATGGCGAGAAACAAAATGATATAAAGATTCTCTAAAACGCGCACCACATCCCTTATTTGAGCAACGATATGCTACTCCGTTGCGCAGTACAGGCGATCCATCCTGAGGACAATGGGTTGGAAATTGAAATATTTTTTCCTTCCCCGTACGAAGTTCGAGAAGTACTTTTGTAATTTTTGGAATAACATCCCCCGCACGAGTCACTATAATAGTATCTCCAATTTTTAATCCCAAGCGCTCTATTTCATCAATATTATGAAGCGTAGCATGAGAAATTATAACTCCTCCCACACCCACTGGACGAAGTATCGCAACGGGGGTAAGTGTACCTGTTCTTCCTACCTGAACTACAATATCTTCCACTATAGTTATTGCCTCTTTTGGAGAAAACTTATATGCAATAGCCGCCCGAGGCGCCTTCCCAATCACGCCCGCTTTATCATAAAGTTCATTCTTATTAATAATCACCACAACCCCATCAATTTCATACTGAAGCCTTTCTCTATGAGATCCCCAATATGTATGGAATTCAAATACCTCATCAAGTGTTTTTGCTCTTTTATTATGCTCGTTAACCTTAAAGCCGATTGCTTTTAGGAAGAGATGATCTTCCTCGTGGGTGTGTTGCCCCACGTCGCCCACAATATCATACGCAAAGAAATCAAGTTTGCGAGATGCAGTAATGCGGGGATCAAGTTGACGCACTGAACCCGCTGCTACATTACGAGGATTCGCATATTCCTTCTTTCCTGCCTTATGCTGCTCTTCGTTAATACGATTAAATTCATTGCGCGTAAGAAATACTTCGCCTCGCACCATAAGCTTTTTAAGAGGCCAGTAGTGCGATAATGGTTTCAATCCTTGAATCCCAAGGCTTTTTATATTTTTTTCTACTTCCTCTTGAGACAAAAGACTAAGTGGAAGCGCATCTATCGTTTTAAGATTATAAGTAACATCTTCACCAATTACTCCATCACCACGTGTAGAGCCACGAACGAATATTCCATTCTCATAAAGAAGTTCAATAGCAAGGCCATCAATTTTAAGCTCACAATAAAAGTCTGAATTTCGAGAGACGTCTACTTTAGTGAAATTGGATATGCGCCTAATCCACTCATGCATGTCTTCTTTAGAAAACGCGTCATTCAAAGAAAGCATGGGTGTTTCATGCGTCACTTTCTGAAATGCCTCAAGTGGTTCACCCCCCACACGCTGCGTTGGAGAGTCGGATGTAATTAAATCGGGATAACGAGCTTCGAGATCGAATAATTCCTTTTTTAGTGTATCAAGGGCATCCTCGGATATCTCTTCGCGATCAAGAACATGATATGCATAACGATAGCGATTAATAAGTACCCGCAACTGAGTAATTCTTTCCTTTGCCTCTTCTTTATTTTTTATATGGCCAATCGGCATATCCCCATTATAACTCACAAATATAGAGTTTATGGAAGAGGAGTAAGTGTAAGCTGAAGTGCGCGCGAAGATGTGCGAGATTTACCTACGGACTTTATAATATTCTCTAATACAGACACATTATATGTTGCTTCGCTTCTTACAAGAACTGGCGCGGGGTATGTTGGATCTTTATATGCCCTATAAAGCTCAAGCTCAATCCCCGTTTCGGCAGCAAAAATCGCTTTTGTGGAATCAATACTCTGAACCGACTGACGTATTTGGCGAATCATAATAGACCCAGCAATAACGGTCGCGCCAATAAGCGCTCCCATGACAATTACGATAGTAAACACCATCGCCTGCCCAGATTCATTTCGCATATCCATATTATTGACGAGGACGTACTTCTTTAAGGTCTGGTTTCTCAACAATAACGCGCTGAGGAATATTGATAGTGCCATCAAGATTTCTACAAGAAAGTAGATAATCCGTAGATTGCCTCAAAGGCCCCGTTTCTACCGTCCCGCGCTCGCCCGAACCATCATTTACAATGCGTCTCGAGATATTTTCCAAAACTGAGCATGCCTCTGCGATGGTGCCAATTCCTCCTAAGCCACACTCCCAAGAAAGTTTTGATTTTCCAAATTCAGGAATAGGCGTCTTCGCAGTGAACTTGCATTGAGGGATACACCTACTCACATATTCCTTTGTTACGCTCGCAGTCCGCCCTGCGGCATTTTTTACCTCGATTGTATAAATATATGTTGTATGGGGAGTGACGTTTGTATCCACAAAAGTCGCCGCGCCCAAGAAAGGAGTTTCAGGAACAAGCACTGTGTCGTCGCGCTTAATTGAATACGTAGTCGCATCTGGGGCAGTAATTGTAAGAGTTGCCGCAGTACATAATCCACCCCCGCTTCCGCCACTTCCACTGCTTGAACCTCCACTACTTCCACCAGGTGGCACTTGCGTTTCGCCGGGCGTAACAATAACAATAGGATCTGGTAATGGAGTATTAACCGGGTCAGGAGTAGTGACATCCGGACAATCATCGGGAGTTTTCGCGATCCAAATACCATTAATATTAGGATCGGCTATGGGATTACCACGGGAATCAAGTTGCGGAAATATAACCGAAGAAGCCGCACCCCTCATAGGCATAAACTTATCCTCGTAAAGGGTATACGCATGGATTGGGTTAAAATTAGTATCAAAATTCCCTTGATAATAAAAATATGATCCTTTTACCTTTGCAACATACATTACATACGAAGCTTCAGGCATTGCTGAATCCACAAACACACATCTTCCTGTGTCATCACATACGCTATTAAAAGGAATTGTTGCGTAAGACATATCAGGGACTGGGAGCCTTTCTCTGTAATCGGCAAAGAGTTTGTACCCACCCTCAATAGTTCCTCCATTTATTTGTTCAACAATACGAGACCCAAGTGGAAATGTTTTTGGAGGAAATGGCTCAAATGAAGTAATGCCAGAACCAATATAAAGAGGAACTCTATAAAATGCACTTACAAGTTCTTGTTCGGTTGTTTCTATGATTTGTGGCGGAGACTCCACACCCAACACTCCTATCCCTCGTCTCCAGTCTTCGTAAGCAGGATTGCTTTTATATCGAGGGAATACGAAGCGATAGATTTCCATATTACTATTTGAGCTATCTCCTTCGTACATTGTCATGAGACGCTCTCTTAAATTAGAGGCATTAAACGACTGAAAGTTCATGGGGTCGTAAAGCATGTATCCATTAACGGGATTAATAGTGCCAGGAATAGTCATGTCACCAAATGTAACCTCAGCAGTGCAACCCTGCAGCCCTTCTGCGATTACTGGAATAGTTTCACGATCTCTGCATCCTCCGAAAAGTGATGCGCCATAGCCCCAGCACTGAAGATCGTGAATCGCGCCCCTATCCGCCATGAAATCTCCAGGAGCGATCACGAAGATAGGTGTTGAAATGACTGTAAGTTGCACAAGCGTTGCGACGATTCCCCTAAACACATCCGCGGCATTATTAAAAGCCTCCGCAATTGGATCGAAAATTCTCTCATACCATGCTCTTGCTTGCACCACATTCAGCGAGAAGGAAAGGGCGACAATAGAGATTATAAGAAAAATTGATACAAAACGCCTCATACTATTATCGTATCACGAAAAAGTAACTCCACTTATAAGGCTTTATCCACACCATCAAGTGTTTTAAGAATCTCCTCTGTAACTTTTTCTTCATTCCATAAAACCCTGCGTCCATGAGACAAATGAATCCATTGTTCACTTCCCTTCCCTGTAAGTACAACAATGTCGCCTTTTGCGGCTAGAATAAGTGCTTTTCTAATTGCTGATTTTCGATTCACGATTTCATGTATCTTATAGATAGGGAATTCAGTATTCATAATACCCGACTTAATGTGGGACATTATACACAAGGGATCTTCATCATAGGGATCCTCATCGGTCAAGATGATTTCATCGCAGTATCGTGCCGCAATCTCGCCCATCACGCGCCGCTTCCATGTATCTCGCCCGCCTCCCGCAGAACCCAATACCGCGATAAGCCTCTTTGCTTTCATATTTTTTTTCAAAAATGCATATACCTTCTCTAGAGAATCAGGCGTATGAGCATAGTCAATGACAATAGTGAATTTCTCATCTCGTATTACATTCATTCTTCCTGGAATTCCATGAAACTTAGAAAGCGCTGATTTAATGACATCTT
>MHJO01000018.1:9086-10161 GCA_001818015.1 Candidatus Harrisonbacteria bacterium RIFOXYD1_FULL_40_9
CTCCGCATATCGCACTGCGGCCGCAATATTTTCTTTAAAAAATTCCGTAAGGAGTGGATTATGAAGCGCGTATTCTTTTTTACTTATCGTATCTTTGCTGAAAAAATACACCCCATCATAGTCGAAAAGCACTTCGCGAAAATGGAGATGCTCGGGATCGTCTATATTTATAAAAAATGATTTTTTCTCTCCCTTATTCCAGAAACGCTTTTTTATGGAATTGTACACGTCTTTAAAAAATTGCACCTTTGCGCTTCGATAATTTTCAAATCCTCCATGCGCTTCAATATGTTCTTTATGAAGATTTAAAAATATTGCCCCGTCGAAATCAATAAAACGATGTCGATATTGGATGACTCCCTGTGAAGTAATTTCTATAAACGCATAACGACATTCCTCTTCGACTGCGTCGCGTAAAAATTGCTGAAGTACTCCGTGACCAGGCATACTATTACCTGTTTTATTACCCTCATCTCTGTCAGCTATTTTTGCACGCACAGATGAAAAAAGAGCAGTTTTATAACCCGCTTCTTCAAAAATTATATTCACTAATTCTAGTGTCGTTGATTTTCCCTTTGTACCTGTAATGCCAAGTACATGTATTTCATTACTCGGAAAACGATAATAGACTGCGCTTATAAGCGCCCAGAGATAATAGTAAAATGATTTTAATCGAAAAGTAAAAGTCATACACACTACTTCTTAAGCAACCGCAGGGCGTGCTTAAGACGATCTTCTATTCGTGTTATGTTGCCATCGATTTTTGAAAGAATGACGCGCACGTCATTTCTCTTATAGCCCATCTGAAGAAGTGCTTCTTCAAGGTCGGCATTGGTTTCCATTGCGGTTTTAATGCCCTTATAGGCTACTTCTGGAAGCGCCGCCACTTTCCCCTTAAGTTCAAGCACAATACGCTGCGCTGTTTTCGTACCAATCCCAGATGCTTTTGTAAGCACATCCCAATTCCCTTCATTAATTGCAACAGCAAGCTCATCAAGTGAGGCTACTCCTAAAATATTTACTGCAGATTTTGATCCGATCCCATTCACGGTAGTCAGTAATTCAAAAAACTCCA
>MHJO01000018.1:10195-13579 GCA_001818015.1 Candidatus Harrisonbacteria bacterium RIFOXYD1_FULL_40_9
TGTTCCATCCTGTCGCAATGAAAAAGAGCAAAAAAGCGTAAGCGGCTCTCCGGAATGTAATAAATTTCTCTCTCTAAAAGAAGGGGGTACCATTACTTTGTATCCAACACCGCCCACGTCAATAACTGCATACTCTCCTCCGTATTTTGCTAACTTTCCTGTAATACTATATATCATCACCCTAATTGTATCGCTGAAAATAGAAACTCGCCACATTATATGGCGAGCTATGGATCCTCCTCAAACAATTTCAATTATTCTATTCTCCTTTCTTTTGGGTTTCCGAAAACTTGCATCAGATAATTTATCAACCCTACTTACATTCAATACTTTGCGAAGTGCATCACAAAGCATCGTCAACACGATATCTGTATGCCGAAGCGCGCTTTCTTCTTGTCGCATAAGAAGCTTGAGCTCCCCCGCGACTTCAATACGCGCCTCGTTATCCAGCTCCATCATTTCTAAAAGCTCCGCAAGAATCATGACGCCTGCCGCCGCAAGCGCTTCATGAGAACAGTCTTCGTCCTTCCTATTTCTAGTAGGAGGGTTTTTTACAACCACTCCCCTATACCATTCATACCTTCTCCTTAACGAAAGGATTACTGCTCTATGGGGCGGGTATCTCTCTTCTCTCATGACCCTCTCTCCCTTTTTTCTTTCTCTTGTCATTACAAAAGAAAGTATATAAAGTTTCTGATTGAACTATAGCGCTTTTCAAAGAATACGCAATACCCAACATTTATTCTTAAAAAGCAAGTCTCCTTAGTCTTCTGTGGTATGCAACTGAAAAACGATGCGCCTCGTTACGCACACGAATAAGCGTAATGACATCAGTGCCTTCCGGGATTTCTCCTATAACTTCATTCTTTTTTCTCTTTGGTCCTTTTGCGATTCCAACGATAGGAATTCTTAAGCCAGATTCATAAAGCACACGATGCGCTCGATTCACTTGAGGCACGCCTCCGTCAATAAGAATAATATTAGGTAGGAGCCAATCATTCTTAAACCTTCTTCTAAGCACCTCTTCGAGCATTCCCACATCATTTGAATTAACGAGAGTTCGGATTTTGAATTTTCTATATTGATCTTTTGCAGGCTTACCATTTATAAATACAACCATAGAACCAACTGCCTCCTTACCAGAAGTATTAGAAATATCATAACCCTCAATACGAATATTTGAAGCATTTTCGCTTTCATCGAAATTTGAATGAGTAATAAGAGAGACATCTTGAATATGCCGAAGACTAAGCACTTGTTTTCGTATAGACGCAGCTTTTTCGAAATCTAATTTCCTACTCGCAGACTCCATTTCTTTCTTAAGCGAACGTAGGATTCTCTCTTTCTTACCCACAAAGAAAAGTTTAATATTTCTGATGTTTTTTAAGTACATTTTTCGATCGATGATCCCCGTGCATGTTCCCGGACAAAGCCCAATTTCATAATCAAAACAAGCACGACCTGGCGTATTCTTAATGCTTTTTAATTCATGAACACTAAAAGGGAATATTCTGCGGACAATTTTTAAAGCCTCCCGAATAAGCGATGCAGAGGTAAAAGGCCCATATCGAACCCCCCTTGCCTTACTTTTCCCACGCACGAGAAGTACCCGCGGAAACACCTCACGAGTAACCTCAACATAAAGAAAACTTTTGTCGTCCTTGTCTTTAACATTAAATGATGGCTTAAAACGCTTAATATATTCTGCCTCAAGAATGAGCGCCTCAATTACTGAGTCGGTTACTATGTAATCTATTCGAATAATACGCTTTACAAGCTTTTCAATTCTCGCCTCATGAGGACGCAAAAAATACGAAGACACTCGACGTTTTAAATTCGCGGCCTTACCCACATAAAGAAGTGAGTCTTCTTTATCTTTCATAAGATAAATTCCTGGCGCGGAAGGAATATTTTCGTAAATGTGCTTCATTGTGACTTTTTTGCAATTGAATGTACGCTATTTCTTATTCTTTTGCAAAGAATAATTTTCTTCATGAAGAATCTATTGACAAGTTCATTTAAATCATTACACTAACTTTCAGTTCATTACCTTTCGGGGGAAGAAGATGACCGACACCAATCGCGACCGACAGCAGGAAGAGAAGAGGTTTCGTTTTTTTGAACTGAGCCCGGAAGCCACGGAAAGGAGGAAGAAACACAAAAATCGGCTCCAGAAGAAACATCCTCCTTCTTGTCGTCGCGAAGAAGAGAGGCACAACGACGACTTCATCGACTCAGTTGTAAAGGCGATGGAGATCCGGTAGTAAACCCAACCCCCAAGAGCACACATCACGCATCGCCCGCTCCGAATTTTCGGACCGGGCGATTCTCTTTATAAAACTTTTCTCAAGTATTTCGCAGTTTTACTCTCCGCTTTTTTACTCACCTCTTCCGGAGTTCCATACGCAACAACAATTCCTCCTTTATCTCCACCACCCGGCCCAAGATCAATAACCCAATCCGCAGTTTTAATAACATCCAAATTGTGTTCAATCACAACAATTGTATTTCCACGCTCAACAAGCCTTTGAAGTACGAGCAATAAATTTTTCACGTCTTCGAAGTGGAGTCCTGTGGTAGGCTCGTCAAGCAAATATAATGTCTTCTTTGTGTCCCTTTTGCCAAGTTCAGCAGAAAGTTTAATGCGCTGCGCTTCTCCTCCCGAGAGCGTCGTTGCAGATTGCCCAAGCTCAAGATATCCCAATCCCACCTCTTCAAGTATTTTAAGACGATCATAAAGCCACGGAATATCTTCAAAAAACGTTACTGCTTCAGCAACAGTCATACGAAGCACATCGTAAATATTTTTATCTTTATACTCCACCTCAAGCGTTTCACGATCGAAACGCTTTCCGCGACATATCTCGCATTCTACATACACTGTTGGCAGAAAATGCATTTCAATAGAAACTGTTCCATGTCCTTCACAATTTTCACATCGGCCTCCCGGAACATTAAAACTAAAGCGGCCGGGCTTATATCCGCGAACACGCGCATCCTCAGTAAGCGCAAATACATCTCGTATAAATGTCCATGCACCCACATACGTTGCAGGGTTTGAACGAGGAGTACGCCCAATAGGAGCCTGATCGATATTTACTACCCTATTTATATATTCAAGTCCAAGAATAGCTTTGTTTTCCCCTACTTTATAACTTGCTCCATTAAACACATTAGCGAGATGTTTGTAGAGCACATCATATATTAACGTACTCTTTCCTGAGCCGGAGACTCCTGTGCTTGCCGTCATTCTTCGAAATGGAATATTTACATCAATATTTTTGAGATTGTTATGAGTTGCCCCGCGAATTTTAAGATAATCGTGACGCGCATCAACATTCCGTCTTTTTTCGGGGAGAGGAATTACTCGCGTTCCACGAAGAT
>MHJO01000018.1:13586-13828 GCA_001818015.1 Candidatus Harrisonbacteria bacterium RIFOXYD1_FULL_40_9
GGTAAGTGATGTCTTTGTTTTATCTTTCAATAGCTCTTTAAGCGAACCTGCTTCCGTCACATGTCCTCCGTGAATCCCCGCCCCTGGGCCAAAGTCAACCAAATAATCACTTGCAAGAATTGTTTCTTCGTCATGCTCAACAACAATAATTGTATTACCGAGATCTCTTAAATCATGGAGAGTATTAATAAGCTTTTCGCTATCACTCTGGTGAAGTCCGATCGTTGGTTCATCGAGGATAT
>MHJO01000019.1:0-1127 GCA_001818015.1 Candidatus Harrisonbacteria bacterium RIFOXYD1_FULL_40_9
CCTAGCTCAGCAGGTGTGGGACGTATTACTACTACCGGGACAAGCCTTTAAAAAGGGCATTAAAATTCTCTTCCGATAAAGACCCTCCTCGTTCTTGGCCAGTAAGAACGGCACTTTTTAATGCTTTTTGTATTAATTCTTCTTCGTATTCACCAGTTTTTAGATTATTGAGTATTGTTTTGCGAGGATGGGTAAAAAGGATGCGAAGAAATTTATAGAATTCAAGCGGGCTTTCTTTGAGCTCTTTCGGCTTAAGAAGAATTACGGCGGACTCCACTTGTGGCTGCGGCGTAAACGCTCCCGGTGGGACGATTTTAAGAATACGAGGATGTGCCCAGTGATTTGTAATTGCTGAAAGTAATGTAGTCTTTGGGGGCACTGCTTCGATGCGCTCTGCTACCTCTTTCTGTATCATAAGTACGATACGTTCAGGCTTTTTTTTCAGTTCACTTAAAATTCTTAATAATCTCCCTGTAATATAATAAGGTATATTCCCTACAATTTTATTCACAAGGAAGGGTTTTTTAAGTATTTCGAGCGCATCCCCTTTTATAATTTCGAAACGTGGATCTTGTATCTCATCTTTTAAATTTCTTGCGAAACGCTCATCTTTTTCTATGGCGATAAGCGTACTGAATAATTTTTCTTCAAGAAGCGCTTTTGTTAAAAATCCCGTTCCGGGACCAATTTCAATGATTGTGTCTCCTGTCTTAATTTCTATAGCATCAACAATGCATCGGGTTACCGAAGAATCGTGTAGTATATACTGCCCTAATTTCTTTTTGGTATGCATCGAGGATTAATCAATATAAACTTCATCATCGTCTTTTTCATAGAAAGATTTTGACGAGAAGGTATCTTTGATACTTTTATAAAGGGTAAGTTCTGGTGGTATTTCGTAGAGAAAGCGCGATGCGTAGCCATAGAAACTCAGCGATAATTTTAATTTTGCGCGTGTCATTGCAACATACATAAGACGACGTTCTTCTTCAAGATCCTCATTTTTGCCAAACGAAAGTTGATGGGGAAGAATTCCTTCATTGCATCCTGCGATGAAAACGTGAGCGAATTCAAGTCCCTTTGCCATGTGAATACTCATGAGTTGTATTTGGGGCCTACTTCTTTGA
>MHJO01000019.1:1136-8266 GCA_001818015.1 Candidatus Harrisonbacteria bacterium RIFOXYD1_FULL_40_9
GAGGCAAAATCAAGCAATGCAGTAATGTTTTCTTTGCGCTCTTCTCCGTTTGGAAAGTTATTATCGAGGTATTCGAAATAGCGTGAATGTTCAAGAAAGAATCCAAGAATATCAAGCGTGTTCCGATCTTTAAGTGAGGGGAGATTTATAACAAGATCAGTGCGAATTGCTTTTACGAAAGTCTTTTCTATGCGCTCTTTGCTTACCGAGTCATTGGGGTTCATAGCAAATCGAAGCCCCGCGAGCACGTCTTTGATTTCTTTTCTTTCATAGAATGTAAGTCCTCCAAAAATTTCGTAAGGAATATTGCGCTCAATAAGTACTTGTTCGATTGCTCTTGATTGAGCATTGGTTCTGTAGAGAATTGCGGTTATTTCTTCTTGATTTCTCTTTATGTGACTTATTTCTTCGGCGATCCATTCTGCCTCTCCTCGATCATGAGATGCCTCTCCGACTGTAATAAGACCCCCCGCTATATTTCCTGTCCATAATTCCTTTTTTAAACCCTGAGCTTTATTGAGTTCATTGTGCTTAATAAGGGAATTCGCGGCTTTGATAATGTTTTGTGTCGACCGATAATTTTCTTCAAGGAGTACTATTTTGGTGCGAGGCCAATCTTTTGCAAAATTAAGGAAATTTTTAAAATCCGCATAACGAAAACTATATATTGCTTGATTATCGTCCCCTACTACACAGAGATTGTGGTGGGCTTCGGCAAGAAGCTTAATGAGCTCATATTGACTGTGATTTGTGTCTTGATACTCATCAACAAGAATATATTTAAATTTATTTGCATAGAGATTTCGAATCTCGTGATTGTTTTTGAGGAGCTTTACTACTTTTTCTATAAGATCATCAAAATCAAAAGCATTGTTGTGAAAAAGTGCTGACTCGTAGGTGGAAAATGCACTATAAAGCATCTGAGATTCTTCGTCGCTTCCCACTTCAGGAGTATTGAGGGTATTTTTATATTTCGAAAATTCTCCAAGTAATTTTGAAGCTCCCCACGTCTCTTTGAATTCGGGTATTTTCTTAATGATTCGTTGCGCGAGTTTTTTGCTGTCATCTGAGTCAAAGATAATAAATTGATGAGTGCGTCCATAATGATGTGCTTCTTTCCTTAAAACACGCGCTCCAAATGAATGAAATGTTCCCACAAAGGGCATGGAGTCTTCGCCTTTTGTGCCTATGAGTCGTGTGACTCGCTCTTTCATTTCATGCGCGGCTTTATTAGTGAAGGTAATGGCAAGTATTTGAGAGGCAGGCACTCCGTCATGTAAGAGATGCGCAAGACGATTGGTAAGCGTTTTTGTTTTTCCCGAACCAGCGCCTGCAACAATAATAAGAGGTCCATCTTTGTGAAGCACCGCTTCTTCTTGTTGTTTATTGAGATTTTCCATTATGTGTGGTATTATACTATATTATAGGCCTTAGAAACTGATTGTTGTGAAGGATAGATATGAAATGAATTAAGGTCTTTTATTATTATAAAGAGCCCTACTATTAGTACTCTTTCTACAATAAAAAAACGATTTATTCGAAGATTAAAGAGGAACTACCCCGACTCTTTGTTTGTATTTTGCGCAGTATTTATTGTTGCATTTCTTATGGGCGTAGGTAATGTAGTCCCTGCTCAATTTCTTACCGCATCTTTTATTGAAGATGAAGAACTGAGGACATTAGGCGGACCTAATGACAAAAATGAAGAGTGGCAGTTGCATTATAGCGAAGGTGGACAAGATATGCTTGTGGCTCAATCCCCTGCAGTGGTTGATGGCATTGCTCTTTCTCATGCAATTCAATACGGTACATTCTATGAATCAATCATAAGCGCACCTAACCCCCTAAGCGGCGTCATTCCGAGTAGGAATGGGCTCATGCTTTATAAGATCAAGCAAGGCGACACCATTTCTTCGCTGAGCGCTCAATTTGGAATTTCTCTAAATACGATAATGTGGGCAAATCAGGGCGTGAGCAAGTCATCGTTGCGGCCTGGTCAAGAAATCGTTATTTTGCCTGTTACGGGGGTACTTCATCGGGTAGTCGCAGGCGAAAGCTTTGAATCTATTGCAAACCTTTATTCTGTAAATCTTGAAGAGTTGCGTACGACAAATGGGAATTCTGAAGCCGCACTTCTTTTAGGAGAAAAAATTGTTATTCCTCAAGGCAAGCCTCTTACTGGGAAAAAGACGGCGCTTAATGTACGCGAAGATTTACTCTCACTTCCAGGCTATTTTCGTATTCCCACTACTGGCTGGAATTGGGGCCAAACTCATTCATATAATGCCGTTGATATCGCGAATCAATGCGGAACTCCTATTTATGCGGCTGCGGATGGACTTGTGGTGGAGGCTTATGCTTCTGGCCTTAATGCAGGATACGGGCATTTCATTAAGCTTGAGCATCCGAATGACACAGCAACCCTTTACGCTCATCTTGAGAAGTTGTCTGTAGAAACAGGAGATCTTGTAAAACAAGGTCAATTAATCGGCACTATTGGCAATACGGGGAATACTCATGGCCCTACGGGATGCCACCTTCATTTTGAAGTATATGGGGCAAAAAACCCATTTGCAAAGTACTAAAAACAACTTATCAACGGGTTATCCACAGCCCTGTGCATAATTCAATTCTTCTCACGCATTAAGGAAGTTCTTTGTCTTGTATTGAAATGCTTCCGCGAGGTGATTTTCTTCTACGGTTTCTGATTTTTCGAGATCCGCGATGGTTTGGGCAATTTTCATAATTCTAAAATAAGCACGGGCGGACATATTTGAATGAGAGAAGAGTTTCTCGCCAAGATTTTTTGCATGCGGAGAAAGTTTTATAAGAGCTTCTATGTGCCTTGATGAAAGTTCGGAATTGGTAAGTGCTTTAATTGACGCACGATTGAAACGATCTTTCTGTAATGTTCGTGCTTGTGTGATTTGCTTTTTGAGTGTTTCTCGTAGGGTGTGATCCCCTTTCTTTATGAGATCATCTTTGTTGAGTCGTGGAACATTGATATGGAGGTCAATTCGATCAAGAAGTGGCCCAGAGATTTTTCTTTGATAGCGCGCAACTTCAAATGCTCCGCAAGTGCATTCCTTCACGGTATCTCCGAAATAACCACACGGACATGGATTCATTGCTCCAATAAGACTAAATCGTGCGGGGAATGTAAGAGTGCCTTTTGCGCGTGCAATGTGTACGGTTCCATTTTCAAGAGGTTGTCGTAATGCCTCAAGAAGATCTCGTCTAAATTCTGGCATTTCATCAAGAAATAAGAGCCCTGAATGAGCAAGACTTACTTCTCCGGGTCGAGGATTTTGCCCTCCACCAATAACTGACACGGACGATGCTGTATGATGAGGCGAACGAAAGGGCCTTTCTTGGATAATATGATTATGGGGAAGGAGTCCTGCAGCGCTATAAATTTGGGTAACAGTAATGCTTTCTTCTGTGTCGAGTGGAGGAAGTATGGAAAGCAATGATTGTGCGAGCATTGTCTTTCCTGAGCCGGGAGGGCCGATCATAAGCATGTTATGAACGCAATAAGAGCTTATTCTTTTGAAATAAAGTTCGATCTTAAACGACCATCCGAAATCTCTATAAGGTAAATAAAATAATGGGAAAAGTCATCAGAATTTGGTATAATAAAAGTATAAATATGAATTATGAGGCCATGTTGTTGGGCCTCTTTCTTTTTTTCAAGGTCGGGATTAACAAGGATAAGTTATAAAAACATGGACGAAGAAAATCAAAATTATGACGAGGATGATCTCAGGTTTATGGGAATGCTGAATGATATTAAGGAGTTGGAAGCAAAGGGATATACTCATGAAAAAATTGGAGCGATTCTGCGTGGAGAGGATGAAACTGATAAGGAAGAACTACTTAGGAAAGAGTTAGTCAGCTTAGTAAGGGATGATGACTATTCTCGGAGGCGAGCTGGTGTAGATGAAGCAGGAGGGAATTATTTTCAGGATCGAATGGCACAATTATTAGAAGCTCGACAAAAAAGAGAACATAGTCAATTAAAGGCAGTGAAGAATTTTCTTAAGGAAACTACGCAACAAGAAAGCGTATAAAATGGTCGCTAATTATTAATAAATTATTTCAAATATGGTTCCAGGTAAAATTACAGCTCGTATATCAACAATGGGCATTAAGGCTGTTACAAACACTCAGGGATACGGCAAGGCTGATCCTAGCGGTACTGTCTATACAGAATACTTGAATGACACAACTACAAGCAGATTAAGGCAGTTTATAGATCGTGCAGCTGCAGCTCTTAGCGTTTCTAAGGATAAGCTATTAATTGAAGATCAAAGAGGTCAAAAACAATTAGGAGGAAGCATTGCATGACGAAAAGAAGCGTAAATGAAGTTGTGCGTAATATAGCTCTAGCTTATACAGAGGATCAACCTGCGTATTCGTTGGATTCGTTGATCTGCATATTAAATTCTCCTCGTTTAGCTGGATTCGATGATAAGATGAAAAAACCATCGCTCAGTATGGATGATTTGCAGAAGATACTCCCTAATATATGGCCTAAGGTTATCACCAGTGAAGAATGGGAGAAAAGTGCAGAGGCCTTAGAAAAAATTGAACAAAGCAATGAAACCAAATCTTTCCTCATCAAAATTGAATACTAAAGATGTGATAGTGATCCTCTCTTCTCTCTTAGAAAAGAAAGAGTTTATTAAACCAGCTAAATATCCAAACTTCTCACAGAAGGAGGCAAGGCTTTTAGTAGATTTAATATTTTTTAAGCCAAAAGATCTACTATGGAGATTTATACTAGAAGAAGCCTTTGGGGATAGTTCCTTTGGTAGGATGGCTTTTAATGGCCCAAGTGTTAGAAAGGTTAAGTTTTTACATCACTTAATTGAGACTCGCTTTAATGGGGCCGCAGCAGCTAGATTAGCTGGATTTTGTCATCCAAAACAAGCAGCTTATAGATTAAGAAAGGAGTTAGCTTGCTCTTTATGAGCTTCTGTCTATAAAGCACTAATTAAATTGCCGATTGCGATTAAATATATAATTCCAAGAAATATTATATTTATGAAAGTCTGACCAAACTTCTTGTTAAACTTTTTTTGAGCTTCTTCTAATTTCTTTATTGCTTCTGCTTCATCTGGTTCCTCTTCTTTTTTCAAAACTTCTTCCGTAATTATTTTTCTAATACGCTTAAATTCGTAATCCAGAGCAAGGTTAGTTTGCTGAGTATCATGTCCCCATACAATAAAACCTGTTTGTATGCTCAAGTATATTAAGACAAGCAAAGACAGGATTATCGTTTCTGAGGACGATGATGCAGAGTCGAAAATCGCTATTGCAAATCCAAGGGTTATTAAATTAACAATAATTGTCCAAGTATATTTTAGGTATTTCATAATTTACTTTTTCCACTGATTATAAACTTCCCAGGTTACTGCGTATTTTTCTCTGCATTTATTTCTACAACTGTAATATTCGTCTGCTCTATCATCAAGACGAAAGCCCCCACCACAACTGGCTATACAAGCATCAAGTTTAATCATCTTCTCTTCTCTTTTTGAGATATAGCTCCAAGTGATTAGCCCGACAATAAAAAGAAGCGTAGCCAGTATTATAGAGATTTTTCTTAATCCTAAATTCCTGAAGCTCATGTATAAAGTTTACTTTAGTTGACCTTAAATAAAAAGCTCATTATTCTCTATCTCAGGAATACGGAGCCAAATTATACTATTCCTAGCAAGAGGCTGCCTGAGCGGCCTTTTCGCTTTTAGGGATTATGGAAAATAACCTGTAACTCATACATATACACACGATAAAAGACATACAGTGAATAACACTGTGGGGTAAATATTAAATGAATATAGTGAGTGAGAGTGTGGGGTAATTCTTGTAAAGTTAGTTCACAACATGTCAATGTTTGGAACTTAATAGATACTTTATTAAAAAATATAGATTTTATGCGGTTCAATAAATAATTCTTTATAAGTTAAAAAACACCCCACCATACTACTCACTATATTGTTATTTCCTCCCCCACTACCTTGCTCACTATATTACTGAGGTGCATGGGGAGGGGGTACATCACCACATAATTTCTTAGGAGTACATTATCTAGTCATCATATACCAGGGGTAAAAATGACAAATGTAAGTATTGCGAAATATAACACAAGCTATAAGGTGAAGATAAGAGAATAATTTATGAATTATGAATAGGATTCCACCACAGCATTTAATGGGCAGAGTAAATATTCGGCTCTTAACAAATAATCAATTCGATTATTATTTGAAATGCTTTGAAACTTTAAGACCATTATTTAGGCAACTTAGGGGTACGTCCGATGACCTTAAGAATCCGACCCCAGGTTTTTATGTAAATATTGCATCAGATAGCCGAAATATCCCATCTCTAAGACTTGTTTATTACACCATCGATCCCTTTCGGACGAAAGCTATTATTAATGATTTTCTTGGAAAAAATGGAAAGGCGTTTGAGGTATTTCCTGAGTATGTGGAGGGGGACGTATTATCTACGCCAAGGGTAGATGATGAGTTATGGTTCAAAAATTCATTGTCTGACAATACGAAGATCTTTTTGGACTTAATAGATAGTCTCAGTAAAGAAGTAGTTGAAATGATAATTTGTCGTTTCATAGTCATGTATTTGATTCCCTCGGCTTTTGGAAAAATAGAAGCTCATCCACGAATATTCTGGGATCCGCTCTTCGAAAAATACAGTCCTCATTTTCGTGAGTTGGAAGGTGATTCTCTAGTTGAGGATTACTGGTTGGATTCACTTCGATTTAATCCAGGACAGAAGAGTTTCCCCTTTCACTTTCCTATAAATATGATTATTGGCCCTGGTGAGGATTTCTTAAAACTCGGTATCTATGAGCTTTTTATAAAAAAATACAATCCAAATACTTCTCTTTAAGATATAAAAGCCTTGCTATGAATTATGAATATAAAAGTATTAAGCATATCGTTAATAAGTTACCAAGGCGTCATAGGGTTTTTATTAAAAAAATCGCACAAGTGGCCCTCCTTGATCATTTTAAGAATATTAAAAAGTTGGCATGGAATGATTACTTGGATAAGTCAGAAAAACCACTCTGTATCGAATTATTAGCCTTCTTACCAACACTAAAT
>MHJO01000019.1:8277-12465 GCA_001818015.1 Candidatus Harrisonbacteria bacterium RIFOXYD1_FULL_40_9
CTTACAATATTTTCTTTTACTCCTACCTGATTTTTGGGAAAAATGTTCCATGAATAAGGAATATTTTTTAATACCAGCACCATACTCAGAGGAATACAAATATCTTCTAATTAAAAAAAGGGCATTAAGTTGGGAGTCATTGGAGAAACATAAAAATAGATCTGATAAGCAGTTCGAGGATTTTTTATTAAAATTGAATTACTTCTCTCCTTACGCAAGGGCTTATTACGAAATAAACCCCGAATTAGATGAGAATGGTGAATTAGTTATTAGGAATGATTATGCAGACATAGTAAGGAAGGCTGGTTACTCAGAAGAATATTTGAAGAGATTAAAAAAACGACACGGCTATGATAAGTCAGTTATGGATAAAAAAAGAAAACTATCATTACGGAAGAAATTCGTTAAGGCTTTTTTGGGAAATAATGAAAACAATTATAAAGAAGCACGGGGGGCTACTAGAAAATTAGGCTTGACTATATAGCGGTAAAATCTCCACCCCTGTAGTTATAAACTAGCTCTATGATCTATTCATGGGGTTATTTTTTATGCCACAAATAGAACAAAAAAAATCAACAGATAAATTCTTTGACACATCAGATATGCTCGAGGTTATTTGTATGCTGTATCAGGATATTGAACCAATCGTAATAACCTCTGATAAAACTGATCCACGAAGACAAGTTTTTACTTTTGCTAAAAGCAAGCAATTAGAAAGAATCCTAGAAAAGTTAGCCAACGATACTCTCGAGGTGAAGCCTGCGAAGTTCTTGCAAGTCTATAAGACCTTCAAGAACCAATTGAAATACCGAAATCGTAAACCATGAAATACGATTTGGAATTTATACAAAACGAAGAAGCGGGAGAAAGATGGAAAAAGATCTTCGAACTCCTTGAGGTCGACAATATGAATAATGAATTAGAAAAATATGTTCCAACAACCTAATTATGAAAAAATAATCAATAATATGCAGAGCCCCGAGGAGATAAAAAATATGTTTCCTGAAATGTCTGTGGATGAATTAGCAGATGTTCTCTCTCTAACTATCAAAAAGGACTATGTGAGTAAAATAATATGTGCCCTGGGCATGATTCTTGCTTTTACGGAAGATTCTCAAATAAACATTAGTTTTAATGCACCCAGTTCAACAGGTAAGTCTCATACTCCCCTTGAGATAGCCCAGCTGTTTCCTGATGATAGCTTAGAAAGAATTGGATCTGCATCCCCTACCTCATTTTTTCATAGACAAGATAGTTACAATAAAGAAAAAAATGAAACTCTAGTAAATCTTGAAAGAAAGATAATCATCGTTTATGAAAGTTTGCACCAACAACTCTTGGAAAAATTAAGATCACTTCTTTCTCATGATAAGAAGGAGATAGTAGTGCAAATTACCGATAGAACAGAGAAGGGTGGTCATCGCACAAAAAATGTTATTCTGCGAGGGCATTGTGTGATGATTTTCTGCTCAGCCTCTAATAATTTCGACGAACAGGAACTCACTCGTTTTATTATGTTAAGTCCAGATATTGACGTGGAAAAATTCGAAGAGGTTATCGATGACACTATTGAAAAAGCTGCCAACCCTTCTGATTACAAGAAACGCATTGAAAATGACCCAAGAAGAATCTCACTTAGAAATAGAATCTTAGCCATTAGAGATGAAAGAATTGATAATGTTGTCATTCCGTTTCCAAAAGAAGTTAAAAGTGCTTTTTCTAGTAGACATCCCTCAAAAATTCCAAGACACATGAGAGATATTAAGAAGCTAATTTCGCTTATTAAAGCAATTGCTCTTCTTAATCTATTCCAAAGAAAAAGAGATGAAGCGAATAATGTTATTGCAGAAGAGAAAGATTTTAATGAAGCCTTAAAGCTCTGGGACAAGATAAGTGAGGCTCAAGACTTAAATATCCCACCCTATATATTAAAAGTGTTTAATGATGTTGTTATGGCTCTTTATAAAGAAAGATTACAAAGCCGAGTTTCAGAGGATCCTGTCGGTTTGACCAGAAATGAGGTTCTTAAAAAGCATCACGAGGTGTTCAATCGTCCGTTGTCCGCTATTCTTTTAAGACAGCAATTTATACCAATGTGGGAAGCTGCTGGCCTAATGTACCAAGAACCAGATTCAAACAATCAAAGACAAATGCTTATTTATCCTTCACAAACACATGACCAGGAGAACGAAAAAGATATTCCTATTGATGGCATTATCTAACGTGTTATATAATGATTACGGACACAATCTAACTGCGGCTTTTTCTTTTTCGGGAACTAAAAAGGCGGCCTGTTTCAATTCCGCAAGGGATTGTGTCCAACGGGTCGCCTTTCTAGTTTTATAAATATGACGAATATCAATAAAAAAGGTTCTGTCTTTTATGCTCGTACGAGTACAGAAGAGCAAGCGGATAAAAGGACTATTGAGTCTCAAATAGAGGCTAATAAGAAATCCATCCGAGAAAATGGAGAAACTTTAGTTGATGAATATGTAGATGATGGATATTCGGGAAGTACGCTTGATCGACCTCAATTAGAGCGATTACGAAATGCTCTTAGGGAAAGAACTTTTGATAAGATATATATTTATTCTCCAGATCGTCTTTCTCGGGAACTCCATAATCAGCTTTTTGTAATGAAAGAGTTTCGAAAATATGGTGTAGAAATTATTTTCATTAGTCAAAAGTTCGATGATAATCCCTATGGCAATCTATTATTTCAAATGGTTGGCTCGATCGCAGAATTTGAAAGGGCACAAATATTAGATAGAACACGCAGGGGTAAATTACATAAAGTTAAGAACGGGATTCTTCTAGGCTCGATTCCTCCATTTGGTTATCACTACATTAAGAAAAGTGAAACTGCTGCAGGCAAATACGAGATTAATAAAGAAGAAGCTGAGACAGTAAGACTGATTTTCAAAATCTTTAATTCGCCCAGTATTGAGGGTATTAGAACACTTAGTAAGGAGCTTCTGCGTTTAGGTGTTAGGACTCGGGGTGGTTCTACTAAGTGGGCGAACTCTTCCCTATCTCGCATTATTAAAAACTCAACATATATTGGCACAACATTTTGGAATAAATATGCCGCATTAGAGCCATTAAAAGAAAGCAGCATTATTAAATATAAAAGACTTAAGAACTCATCGAGGCGTTTGAGGTCAAAAGAAGAGTGGATTCCTATAAGAGGAGTGCCAGTGATTATTTCCGAAAAAGAATTCGTAATGGCTCAGGAAAAGCTAAGAAGAAATGCCGCATTATCTATACGCAACACAAAATATTCTTATTTATTAACAGGATTAAGTTATTGCGGATGCGGAAAAAGATTTTACGGATACCCTTGTCATGGCAAACCAAGATATAAGTGCTCGGATAAATATCTCAAATATCCCTTACCTAAAACTTGCCAACAAGGAACTATTGATACGAATATCCTCGACGAGGGAGTCTGGAGTGCATTTTTGAAGACACTTGAGTCCCCAGAAGTAGTTACTAGTCGAATAAATGGGCTACTTACCAATGAGAAAGATAAAAAGGAAGAAGTTGAAATACAAATACAAGCCATAGATAAAAATCTAGCTCTTTTAGCCACGCAAGAACAAAGGCTTATAGAGGCCTACACCGAACAAGTCTTTAGTCTTGAGCAGCTTAAAAATCAAAGAGATGTATTGGAAAACAAAAGAAAAGTCTTAATTGAAAAAAGAAAGCAACTCGAAGCCGATCTTATTAAACAAACCCCAGCTTTAAGCAATCAAGAAGTTGAGGATTACTTCAATAGAATAAAACAAAGGGCTACTAGTGCTAACTTCGAGCTTAGAAAGCAAATAATAAAGCTATTTGTTGATAAAGTTGCTGTTCAGGGAAGCAATGTTAATATAAAAGCCTTTCTGCCCCCTAAGGCGTCTCTATTAAGTTCACAATCTCAGGAGATTATGTCCTCCTGCTGCTGCGATTGTGAGTGCTCGTTTTGCATGCTCCTGGCCTTTAATTTCTGAAATATCTACAGGGAAGTCTAGTGATGTGTTAATTTCAGGAGTTGTGTGAGGAATGGATTTAATGAGGATGCGTTCCTCGAGATGATCAATTAATGACTGGAGTGTGGTGACGGGAATAATTGATATGCCTTCAATGAGTGCGCCTTCGCGGGCATTTTCGAGTGGAAGGTATAATTCATAATTTCCGAGTTTC
>MHJO01000019.1:12496-12900 GCA_001818015.1 Candidatus Harrisonbacteria bacterium RIFOXYD1_FULL_40_9
TTATTTGTTTTGTGGCGCACAGATACCCAATCGCAATGGCAAGATCATAATGAGAGCCGCTTTTCTTGATATCTGCGGGTGCAAGATTTACGGTAATTTTTCTATTTTCTTTATTAGGGGGCTTCGTGTGTGCGTTCTTTAAAGCTGAATTTACACGTTCTTTTGCTTCCGAGACTGCTTTATCTGCAAGTCCTACGATATTAAAGCTGTGAAGGCCAACATTAAGGTCGATTTCTACTTCTATTAATTGGGCAGTAAGGCCATCGAGTTCTGCTGAATAAAGAGTCGCAAGGGTATGTATCATGCGTTCTGATGTGGGTAGGGAAATAAAAATCCTCTTTATGAGGATATTTATTCTTTGGTATTAAATTTTCTTAATTCAGTTTCTATTTCTTCAAGGCGTT
>MHJO01000020.1:0-11365 GCA_001818015.1 Candidatus Harrisonbacteria bacterium RIFOXYD1_FULL_40_9
ATCCTGTATTGGGACATAGTAGCTCACGTGGAGCACGTGTCGAGATTTCTGAATATACAAGTGGTGATGCGAAATGGTATTTTAAAGAAGTTCCTGTAACGCCGGGAAAGATATATGTGTTTCGTGACACATGGAATGCTACAATAGGAAGCTTCGTTACTATTCAATTTAAAATGACTAATGGAGGCTTTATATACAAAGATATTGCCCAACTGGGGCCATCCACATCATGGCAAAGAACAGAAAAGGAATTTGTGGTGCCGCAAGGAGTACAGTCACTTACTGTGTTTCATTTGATCAAAAACGTAGGCATTCTTAATGTCGATAATTACGAACTTCGAGAAGAATTTCCGGAGACTCAAACGCAAGAAGAAGATCCCTTGAACCTCGTTAAAAATCCCTCACTCGAACTAAGCACCACAGGAAGTGCGCCTGATGAGTGGCTGAAGGGCCGATGGGGAGTGAATAAAGCATTCTTTACCTATCCTGTATTGGGACATAGTAGCTCACGTGGAGCACGTGTTGAGATTTCTGAATATACAAGTGGTGATGCGAAATGGTATTTTAAAGAAGTTCCTGTAACGCCGGGAAAGATATATGTGCTTGCAAATGACTATACCGCGAATACACAAAGTTACGTTACCGTACAATTACGTTCTTCAAATAACACGTATTCTTACGTAGATATTGCAATACTTCCTCCATCGTCAGCATGGACACACGTAGAGAAAACAATAACTATTCCCCAAGACATAGTTGGAATTACCGTATTCCATCTTATTAATAGAATAGGTATTCTTAATGTAGACAATTATGTTCTTAGGATTAAAGAAACTCAGGGTGGAGTTATAACTACAACGAGCACGGATCGTTTTAATGAAGGGCTCGTAACCCTTCATTTTGATGATGGCTGGAAATCAATTTATGATAATGCAATTCCTATTTTAAATAAGGCAGGAATTAAAAGCACTCAATACATAGTAAGCCATAGGCTTACCGGTTTCTCGGGATACGTGAATAAAGAAGAAGTGCTTGATATGCAGGCAAAAGGGCATGAAATAGGATCTCATACAGAAACTCATCAGCACCTCACCGCATTAAGCGAAGATGATATGCGTAAGGAAATACTTGATTCACGCGATGATCTCCTTCTTATAGGAGCAAGTCCAGTTCGAACTTTTGCATATCCATTCGGAGATTATAATTCAAACACTGATTCAATTATTCGAAACTCGAGATACTACACTTCTGCACGCACAAGCAATGCTGGATTTAATACGAAAACAACCGATAAATTTCTACTCGAACGGCAACCAGTAACAGTTAACACAAGCGCCTCTCAAATTAAGTCATGGATTGATACTTCTCTTTACGATAAACTATGGCTTATACTCACCTTCCACAACGTGGATTATACTGGCTCACAATACAGCACCACACCAGAAGTTATCCAAGAAGTTACAGATTACCTCACTACGAAAAAGGCAAGAGTAGTGACAACAACCGAAGCAATTGCGCTCATGTTGCAGTAATGCATTAATGTATGCTGAGAACCGATGGAGTTTTCATCAATGAACAATTTAGGGAAAAATATGCTTGTAGCCTTTGTAAGCCTGTTTCTTTTTATGGGGTTATTTTCTTACGTCACAACACTAAGAAGAACTCAAGAAATCCGCACTCCACTCATCCCACTTTCTCGAGATACCGACATCGAAGAGTATAAAACTCCTGCACCTACTGAGGTGCCCGAAACACCCTCAATCAAAAAACGCACACAAGTACAAGCACCAGCATATAATACATACGCAATTGATTCACTCTCTACGATAATCGAAGAAGCCGACTATAACCTCGAAAGCAAAAACAGCGATTGGTGGGTTAATTCTGGGGGTTACTTCTTCATCGAGAATGGAATTGGGAAAACAGTCTCAGGAAAACTCTCTCCCACAAACTCATGGCGACTTAAGTACAACGCCTCAAGTCCGCTTGATACTGATAATGGCTATCACCCTCAGAATATATTTCGACTCATATCCCAATCCTCATGGACAAATTTTGAGCAAAGCATGTATTTTAGAGTAACTGCCGATAATATAAGCCCAAGCCCAAATAGGGCTGCTCATAATGGAGTGCTTTTCTTAAATCGCTACAAGGATAGCAATAATCTTTATTATACAGGAATACGAGTTGATGGGCAGGCAGTAATCAAGAAAAAACTCAAAGGAACCTACTACACCCTTGCACTTTCTTCTCTCTTCCCAGGAATATATGAACGATCATCAAACCCAAATCTTATTCCGAAGAATACGTGGATAGGGATTAAAACACTTATTTTTGATAATTCAGATGGAACTGTCCATATACATCTTTATACAGACATAAACCGGACGGGATCATGGACACTTATCGCAAAAGCAATTGATGACGGAACTCTTGGAGCACCGCTTTACGGAGAACATGCTCACGCAGGAATTCGAACTGATTTCATGGATGTTGAATTCGACGAATATTTGATTGAGAAACGTAATTAATAAGTGATGATAAGACTTACAATATAACCCACTACTGCCATCACTATTCCAAATACGAGCGCTGACCAAAACCCATCAATTCTAAATCCTGGGACAATTGCGCTTGTGAGCATAATCATGAGTGCATTAATGACGAGCGTAAAAAGTCCGAGCGTAACGACATTAATCGGTAATGTAATAAGCACAAGAAACGGTCTAATAAATGCATTTACGAGACCCAAGACAAGCGCCGCAAGAACTGCTACTCCGAACGAAGAAATCTGGGCACTAGGAAGAATATACGCAGTAATTGCGATGACGAATGTGCTTACAAGCCAGTGAAAAATAATATCCATGTCTACACAATACATCTTACTCATGAAGATGCTATGTAATGCAATACCATGCGGGTTAATATGATTTTCACCCACATGCATTCAGAGTAATTGTATGTCGCCATTTACTGCATTTTTTACAAGCGATGCATTCACTGCAATCACTTCAATTACGCTCTTCATACTTATTGTGTGTGGCATAATTATAACTTTCTATATTATTGCGATACTTCGTTCCTTTGCGCACATTATGCGTGAATTAAAAGAAGAAATGCAGAGAGCAAAATATACTATGCGATACATAATTAACTCGATAAAAGATGATGGTTTCTGGTTTATACGAACATATAAAACTCTTGCTCGTTTTTATAGAAAAAGCAAAGATAAAATATTAAAAGATGATTATGAACAACTTTAATCACGAAGAGCAACCTCGTAAAAAACTCGATGGAATTTTTAAAACCACTCTCAGCATACTCATAATCAGTGGCATCTATTATTACTTCTCTCGTAATCCAAAAGAGAAGAAGAAAGTCTTGAAATTTATAGAAAAAATAAAAAAAATATCTTCGATTATATAGATACAAAAAACAAAAATATCGAAGAATAAAAACAACCTTAACCTTTCGCATCCTTCCCTCCCGCCCACGAAAGGTTGATATTTAATTATTACGATCGTGTATACCCTCGCCTCCCTCCTTTACGGCCAGCTTCACGGGCTTCTTCAGAAGTAAATTCGTGTGCGGTTCCCCTTTGATGAGCAGCCCTTCCACCTTTACTTGCGACTTGTCGTCTTCGTTCTGGATCCATAGCAGCAAAACCTCGTCGCTTGTTTTTATTATTAGCATTATTATCTTGAGGCATAAGATTTTAATTGTTAAATAACTATTGTGCGACCTTTTTCTTGCGACCTTTGCATTTACTATATCACCCATTAATGTGCTATCGGTGAATCATGAAATATTGACAAAATTTAAAGAACGCGCTACAATAACAATAAGGTAGATTTAGAAGCTAAAATAGGCGTTTAAAAGGCCATTTTGCTCAAAGTCCCGAGGGTCGTTTATTATAAAAAATTCGTAAGTAAAATGGCATACGATCAAAACAATAGTGGTTTTCAGAGACAGATGTATAAGGGGAACTGGAAGTGCGCAAAGTGCGGAGGTGAAATCACCGAGCTTCCATTCAACCCAGATCCTGCTCGATTAAACCAACTTCAGTGCCGCAAGTGTCACCAAGAAAGACAAGGCATGAGTAGGAATCGCTAAAACGCGATAGAAACAAAAAATCCCGACTTTCATCGGGATTTTTTGTTTTATATAGAAAAAATGAAAGCCCCGATACATAAGACACTATAATTCGCCTCGAATTTTTTTATCTTTTAAATCATTAAGAAGCACCCTAATCTCTTTCAGGCTTTTTTCGTCATAAATTGAGATTGGATATACCTTTTTTCCTGTGCCTTCAAGTTTCTCTGTCTTTTTCTTCCACATCTCAGAATCCATTGCATCAATTTTAGTAAGCACTACATATTCTTTCTTATTTAAAAGTTCAGGATTATAAGCCCCAAGCTCACCACGAATTACCGAATAATCCTTAAGTGGATCTTCGCTTTCTGCATCAATGAGATGAAAGATTATTTTTGTGCGCTCAATATGACGCAAGAATTTAATTCCAAGCCCTCTGCCACTCGAAGCGCCTTCGATAAGTCCAGGAATATCAGCGATAATAAGTTCATAATATGCGCCTAAATACGGCTCAAGGGTGGTAAAAAGATAATTCCCTACCTTACTCTTCGCGCGAGTAAGTGTATTTAATAAGCTCGATTTTCCTACATTGGGAAGCCCTACAAATCCTACATCTGCAATTAATTTAAGCTCGAGACGCACCTTCCATGCTTCACCCATCATCCCACTTTCAAATTGAGTAGGGCTTGTATTCGTAGAAGATCGAAAATGAAAATTCCCCTTCCCTCCTTTTCCTCCACGAGCAACTCGCACTCGATTACCAACGCTCATCAATTCTTCCTTAGTATTCGCCCCTTCATTATGAATCACCGTCCCCACGGGAACTTTTAATATGAGGTCTTTGCCATGTGCACCATCATTGCATTGGCCTTTGCCCTTTTCTCCATCTTCTGCAAAAAATTCCTTCTGAAATCGATAAGCACGAAGCGCGCCAAGGTCGGAAACCGCTTCAATATAGACGCTTCCTCCATGCCCTCCAGTTCCACCCACGGGACCCAAGCTCATCTTATTTTTATTAAACGAAACAACGCCGTCCCCGCCGCGGCCTGCTTTAACTTTAATTGTAATATCGTCAATAAACATCGGATTTTTAGAATACCATATAAGATATATACTATAATAAGCACTTCGAGAAGCTTTAGGGCGATTCGAGGATTTCGTGCCGCTTCAGATTCGCGTAAAAAGAGCACTACTTTTCTCATTGGGAAGTATCTCGCTTATCATAGGTATTTCTGCGCTTTTCTTACCCCTTCTCCCTTCCATTCCTTTCTTTTTTATAAGTACTGCATGCTACGCCCGAAGCTCAGAGAAATTACATATTGCATTGATTAACAACCGATGGATTGGAAAGCATATGAAAGCATGGCACACAAACAAAGAAATATCCATGGCACTCAAGGTCTGTTTTATAATTTCCCTTCTTCTTACCGCTCTTATAACATTATTTTTGTCATTACTTTTCTACTCGCACAGATCATAATTGCGATATTATCTCTCATTCTAAGTATCTACACTCTCTCTCGCCCCCTCATATTAAAAAGCCGTTCCATGATACCGGAACGGTTTTTGTCTTTATTCATGTAAGTAGAAATATTACATCCCCTTTACTACATCAAGCATCTGACTCAGTTCTTCGATAGCCGCCTCGATTGCTTTTTGTGTTCTTGCGCGATCCTCGTCCGGTCTCATTCTAAACATGTTATCAAAAACATCAGCATTCATATCAAGAAAAAAGGCGGTGCTTTCTTTTAGGCTAGAAAGAAATCTATTTAATATCGCGAAATCTTTCGATGGCTTACGATTATGAATCCTTCTCCCTTCTTCCGGCTTTAGATTTGCTTCCTTCTCAAATTTTCTTATCAAGAATCGTGCTCTATTCATTGACATATTATTTTTCACAATCTCACGCGCAAGTTCACGTTGAATCTCATGAGGGAAGTTTGTAAGAAGAATTGCGATCGAGAACGCAAGCTTCTTTGTATCAGGTACCATTGGATGAAGCATATCCTGAACTTCCTCATGAAGCCTTAGAAGGCTCGCGTATTGATATACCCAACTCAAGGATTTTGCAAAAATTCTGCTAATTTGCTGGACGGTCTTTCCTGCTTCCTGTATTCTCTTTACTGCCTCTGCAATTTCCATTGGAGTATGATCTGCTCGCCCGAAATTTGAAACCACTGACTTTATGAAATGATCACGTGGGTCCTTTATTTCATCGATATATGCACGTATTTCTTCAAATCCCAAAATGCCACATGCTCTCCAGCGCCTCTCTCCGTCAATGATTTCAAAATCATGATCTGGATCATCATTTACTTCATATATTGTAATAGGAACTTCTTGTCCTACCTCAGAAATACTCGCCGCAAGCTCCTGAAGCGCTGCTTGATCGAAAAACTTTCGTGGCTGATCTTTGGAAGGCCTAATCCTCTTGTGCTTGATACGAATATCTGTACCAGGATTATTCTCGTGAGTTGCCATAGACCCCCCCTCCTGTCCTTCTTAGTTAAGCAGAACATTAATAATATTCCGAATCCGCGGCAATATAGTTTGAATAAGTGCGCAATGTGTTTCCCTTTGATTGTATGTAAATACGAGCGTACTCACTATACATATACCGTTCTCGTATTGCGGATGCATATCAATGTTACCTTCATACAATAATTCCGAACAAGAAATAAAGCGCATAGTGTCCGAACCATTCGGAAATTCTCCGGACTTCATCGAATAGCCTCGAGGTTCTACTCCTATTATTTCTTTCACCATATATCTAAAGTACTGAGGAAGATGAGCATGCATCTCTCGCTCAAAAGGAATATCATTTTTTCGGAAACATAAGAGCATGCAATATATTTGCGCCTCCATTCACCCTCGCTTTCCTTACTCTATTATACGATTACAAGTATCTGAATAAGAGCCTATTCTATACACAAGAAGAGTCAAGCGTTATCACGCGAAATAAATTTGTTAAAACGACTTACTTTTTCGCTTTTCTCCTCATATAAGAATGCGAGATTGTTTTTCTCTAATTGATCGAAGAATTCTTCCCACGATACTTCTTCAAGACTACCATGGCCGGAATATCCCGGAAAATCAACCCTCAAAAGATATCCTCCACCACTCACGTCTTTTACGCGAGCAGGCTTTCCGCCCCGTTCCTCAATCCACCTTCTAATCTCTTTATGATCGATTGTCGATTTTAATCCTCCCTGCATGAATCGAGTAATGAATAAGACACATGAAAGCGAGGTGAATATTAAGCTTCATCAATTTCGAATACTTTTTGCCGCGAGGAGAAACCGGAAATTAATCGTATACGAGAAGGACTCGTGTTGAAATGTTCCGCAAGAAGCCTTCCAATTGCCCTATTTGCTAGTCCTTTTATGGGAGGCTCTTTTACTAAGATCACAAAATGAGTTTCATCAATTTTTTCTATTTTGTCCTCATAAGCATCTGGCTTTGCCTGAATATATATTCTCATAAGAATAGTATACAAAAAATGCGAGTATTATGCCCGCATACTATTTAATCTATTTGTCGTTTCATCCTCTTAATGATTGCATCAAAATATTCTTTTCCGAAAGATTTTCATTAATCATACATCTTCTCTAAAGAACTGCAGCCAGTAAATCACGAAATAAATCACCTTACTACTTGCCAACCTCCGGGAACATCACAAGGAGTCGGAAACTCTTTCATTTCTTTCGTGATAGGGTTCTGTGCTTTTGTGATTACCTGAATACATACTTCTTCTGTCCGTTTTTTGCACAAAGACTCAAGAATTCCATTTTTCATTACATAGTATTCAGTTTTAAGAGAGCCTGAGGCGGCGAGCCCTTGATTCCGTGGATTTAACGTAAGGAGATCATTGTGTAGGCGATATAAAAGACCTTCGGTTGAAATAAGACCATATTCAATAAATTTCCCCGTACGAGCATCGAGTATTGCAGAACTTTGACAACCACTACCACATCCCCAAGTGACAATTGTATAATTTCCTGCAAAATTTGGTCCATTCTTTGCTCCTTCAGTAATCAAAGTACGAAACGTACGCGCTTCAGGCTTAGTTGAGAAATCTGGGGCATGCACACTTCCACTATAGATTTCTCGAGTAGGATAATCGTATATCACGTGCTTACATGAATCACCTTTTTCAATTTCACGATCAATGAGACGAAGTGTACTTAATATTTCATCTGCACGTTCGCTATAACCCTGATTTTGAGGATCAGGAACACTAAGAGATATAAACAAATACTCTCTATCTTCATCTTCTCTAGGAATATATATGTCCTCAAACACACCAATCGCATTTGCAGTATATCCATAGCCATCATAATCACTAATTTTTAATTCATGAACCGGTTTCGTGATTGTACCTATTCGCTTTATCTCATCCGCATCCCGTTCTGCAAAACTTTTTAATGATAAGTTTTCTGGATATTTTCCTCGTCGAACCAAAATCGAAATCCCATCAAAGAATTCCGAATTCTCTATCTGCGTAGGTCCCCACAAAGAAAAATAAACTCCTTCCTCATGAGTTTTTTCTACTCTTAATTCTTGAGGATACTCGAGCGAAAAACCAATATCTTTATCCTCATACAAAACCCATCCTTCTCTTTCTAAATCCATCCACGAAAACCATCCCTTTATATAGCCTACTATTCCTGTGCCTATCACAAGAAGAATTATAATAATAATTCCAAAGCTTTTACTGCCCATGCTATGATGTACCCCTATTTTAAAGAAGATTCTATGAAGAGTGACTATTCCCTAACCTTCCTATTCATAGCATTACAATGACTTTTTCTCGACTGTCGCTTTATTGATCACTATTCTTTCAGTTGGCCTATCATTTGTGTTTGTCTTTACGTTTCCTATTAAATCCACTATTTCCTGACCGAGAACTACACGACCGAAAATAGTGTAATCGTGAGGCAATGGAGTATCATTTAACATAATAAAGAATTGACTTCCATTGGTATTCTTTCCTGCATTTGCCATAGCAACTACTCCCCTTTGATACCCATTTTTATACGAATCAGTTACAGGATTTAACTCATCTTCAAATTGATATCCTGGGCCACCAGTGCCACACAAACTTATGGTCTCTGCTCTTGAGCAGTATGGATCGCCTCCCTGTATCATGAAATTCTTAATAACTCGATGAAATATAATACCATCATAAAAACCTTTATTCACAAGATCAATGAAATTTCGTACTGTTTTTGGAGCGTCAGCATCATATGTTTCGAATTGAATAATACCCTTTGATGTGGAAAGTGCAATGACATGACTCATGTTAGTTATTTTAGCTTCATTAACGACGATTATTGGTTCGCCTTTTTCTTTATTAAATCTTTGCATAATCAAAACCCCTCCGCCAATAACCACAATGACTAATACAAATATCAAAATATACGTGACATAGCTTTGAGACATTTTTTTATAATAACATTATGCTATATTCTTTTGAAGAATCCATAAAAAAGTAATATCACGGGAGTATTTATAAAGAGCGCGATCACACTTCCCTGCGTCTCTCCTATTCAACACCACCATTCGCGCTACTTCCACAAGGTCAAGATTTCCACAAAACCTCCGTTTCGAAAAGCTTTTCGTAAGATATCACAGAATACTTCGTTTTACTATTTTTATGAAAAACCGCCCATTCCATTGAGCGGCCTTCTATTATACGACACTACGTTCTATTTATAATCTCAAGTTTCTTCAACAATTCACTGCATTCCTTTTCGCCCCAACAATAGACATGAAATAACGGATTTCCAAGCGCATCCATTATGTACATATGTCCATTTCCTCCGTCCTTGTAGTTCCATGGAACTGAATACTGAAATGGGGCTTTTTCTGGTAATTCGTCTGGTCTTATGACATGAAGCCATCCAAACTTCCCTATAACTTCTTCCCAGCGAGCCATCACTTAACTCACTAATCGTTGATGCATAAAGCAACCTTTAACTTCTGCTTCTGGCTTAGGATTTGATTCATAATCAAACGACTCATCTTCTATATTAATACGTGTCTTTTCTTCGATTATTAAAGTACACGGCCTCGAGCTTAAATCACGAAGACATATTAGGAGCGTCATCGTTATTCTCCTCGTGAGGAGAATAACGATGATCTATGAAATATTCAAGTTATTCGAAAAATCAGACAAAACAAAAAAGACTGTTTTTACCTTAAACGAGTTTACCTCGTCTAACTAAAGCGCCAAAAACAACGCCGATCCAGATAGATATAAGCCCAAACAGCACAATGAGACTGGAAAATGCGTACGACAAGATCCCTAAACTTAGAGCCGTTGTCAATGTGGTGGCAGTGATCCAAATATCACGAGCGGTATTTGCCACCATGACTGGCTTCCCATTTGCATCCAAAACTTGCTGATTATTTTCATCCAGCTTCGAAATCTGCCGCGGCATTTCCGCAAATGTCTTGTCGCCTGTTGACTTGAGCGTATGCTCCCGAATGATATCTGCCTGCGCTTTGAGCGTGAAAGGCCCACGCACCGGTTTTTCGGGAATAGAAGCATCCGCAGGAGTTACGATCTTCTCTTGTGTAATATTTTTATAGGTGAAAGCAATACCCCAAAGACCTCCGACGACGAGTGCAATACCAACCACAATTACGAATAGTGATGAAATTTTAAGTAATTGAGCCATATTTATTTAAGCCACTCTCTTACTGATTTAGGCCAACCAATCATAAGAAGTAATGCGAGTGGAGCTCCCCAATTTGCCCACCGTTCAACGAAATCCCAAATAGGCATACCGACTATCGGACGAAGGAGTGCGGTCCAAAAACCCCAAAACACCATCCATAAAAGCGCGATGCGAATCGGTTTAACTAAAACGAGAATTGCTAACGTAATATCTATGATTCCTAGAACAAAAAGAAGCTGAGCGGCTGTTCCTTGATCAGAAATGCCAAATTGCGCAAACCATCCGATCCAATCCTTTTTGCCTTGAAGGGCGAACACGCCATGGCCGAAAAATTCACCAGCAACTGCTATTCTTAAAACCCATATAACGAATTTATTATTCATAGTTTAATTAAAATTAATTTTAAAATTATACATTCCCATACTACAAAGCCCTTGAAGGGGTTGTCCTGCTTTTGGTATTCCTACGTCAATAACTTCTTCTCCTGTTTGAGGTAGAATTTTCTGATAGCCAATCGACCGAATGACTAGTGACGCCGAGCAGTCATATGTGCCATTTGTTTTGACGACTAATTTCGTTGGGATTCCTGC